>JBJTAQ010000919.1:0-2616 GCA_046090945.1 Pirellula sp. | reverse complement strand
GAAAACTTTGGAGTTGCTATCGCCGAAGCGCTCGCGTATCGACTTCCCGTCATTACAACGAATCAGGCACCTTGGGAGGGACTCCACAAGCACCGGTGTGGTTGGTGGGTGACAGCAGACACTCAAGGCATTGCTGGGGCTCTTGCCCAAGCCACCAGGCTCGATCGAGACGAGTTGCAACAGATGGGTGAAAGAGGAAGTCGTTGGGTTCAATCCGAGTTCGCTTGGTCGTCGATCGCAAAGCGATTGATCGCAGCTTATGACCAGTACATTCCGTGATTCGCAAGCCGCTGGCGGTTTGGATCTCTCGAAATACAGCAACTCCGCGAAATTCGCGGACAAACTAAGGCGTTTCGTTTGGTCGATTGTCCAGGCGACTCTCTTTCGCTTTAGTCCTCAGCGAGCGTTCGCATGGAGACGCTTTCTGCTCAGGTTGTTTGGGGCGAAACTCCAGTCGACCAGTTACCTGTACCCGACAACCGTTATCAGAGACCCACGATTGCTGGAGGTTGGCAAGCATAGTGCAGTTGGACCTGGGGTTGAGATTTACTCAGTAGATCGTATTACCATTGGTGATCACTGCACCGTCAGCATGCAAGCTTTTCTGTGTACAGGCAGCCACGACATTTCCCACCCGCAAATGGTATTGACGCATGCTCCTATCACCG
Organism: Pirellula sp.; assembly: GCA_046090945.1. Lineage (GTDB taxonomy): Bacteria > Planctomycetota > Planctomycetia > Pirellulales > Pirellulaceae > JBKCUI01. The sequence continues at coordinate 1,948 of JBJTAQ010000919.1, read as the reverse complement.
TAGGAAACGGAGCATGGATCTGTGCAAGGGCTTTTGTTGGTCCAGGCGTGAGCGTCGGTGAGGGGAGTGTGGTTGCCGCTTGTGCGGTCGTCACCAAAGACGTCCAAGCATGGACGGTTGTTGCAGGCAACCCGGCGATTTTTAAAAAACATCGAAGGGTTTCACAGAGCGAATCATGATCTCGGTATTGATTCGTACGCTTAACGAGGAAGTGAATCTGCCCCATTGTTTGGCATCCTTGCGATGGTGCGACGACATCGTGGTGCTGGATTCGGGAAGCACCGATCAGACGCTGCACATTGCAAAACAAGCTGGCTGCCGCATCGTGCATCGAGTTTTCGAAAACGAGTCGGCTCAATTGAATTTTTGTAGCCGGGAAATCGATTACAAACACCCTTGGGTTTACCTCTCAGATGCCGATGAAGTGGTTCCGGAGGAATTAAAACAAGAGTTGCTTCGGATCGCGGTCTTGGATTCAGCAACCGATGTAGCCTACCGATTGCGGTACAAAAATTTCTTCATGGATCGATGGATCAAGCATTGCGGGATCTATCCAGTTTGGGTGCTTCGGTTTTTTCGTCCTGCGTATGTTCGCTGGGAACGAATTGTCAACTGCACACCTCTGGTCGATGGAACGATTGGAAATCTTCAATCGCATTTTCATCATTACAGTTTCCGCAAAGGCTTGTCCGCCTGGGTGGACAAGCACAACAAGTATTCGACAAACGAGGCGATCGAGTCCCTCAAGAGCTTAAAAGATCGATCCATTCCATGGGGTGATCTGTTTCAATTGAAAGATCCCGCCGCCAGGCGCTTGGCTCTCAAGGAATTGTCGTTTCGGATGCCCTGTCGCAGCTACCTGCGGTTTTTCTACATGTATTTGTTCAAACTTGGATTCCTCGATGGGATTCCCGGTTACCACTACTGCAAGCTGCTGTCGATCTACGAGTATCTGATCACTTTGAAAATCGAGGAGATTCGGAGCAGTTCGGGGGCTGGAAGTGATCGCTAAGCCTTTGTGCCAGGCAACGCGGTGGACTTGGATCGCTCTGGTCCTACCCCTGGTCGCGCTCTCGCCTCTTTTGTATGTGCAATGCCGATTGCTGATGCTCAAACCTCATCTGCAGTTCTTCCCATTGGCGATTGCTGCAGCGATTTATTTCTTGGCGGAGGGAGAAGCTCAATCGGCAACCCACCGGAAACGGGACTGGGCCTTTCCCCTCTGGTTCTTAGGTTTATTTGTGGCCGCTGCCGCACTGTACTTGGGTAGCCCATGGCTCGGACATTTCGCAGCCATTGTGCTGCTATTCATTTGGTCGCTCGTCGCAAGGCCCCACTTGAGCACGCTGAGGATCGTGGGCATCTGTGGACTATTGCTTGTCACCCTGCCGCCACCCTTTGGTTGGGACAAGCAGTTGGTGAGTGGCTTACAGAGTCTCTCTTCGTTCGCTTGCAGCCGACTGATGGATCTGACGCAAATACTCCACGTTCGCCGAGGTAATATCATCGATATTTCTAGCAAACCGCTATTTGTCGAGGAGGCTTGCAGCGGTGTCGATAGCCAGTACGCACTGATGGCTGTTGCGGGCGTATTGCTGCTGCTTGGTCGGGCTGGATTCTGGGTCAGTTTGCTCACCATCATAACCGTCCCAATTTGGGCAATCCTGGGCAATCTCCTTCGCATCTATCTGATCGTCATCGGATTGGAATGGTTTAGTACGGATCTTTCTCAAGGTTCAATCCACACGATTCTGGGACTTTTGGTTTTCGCCTTCACGGCCTGGGTTCATTGGAGTTCTGTTCAACTGCTGAACTACATGCAATTGACGCTCCTTCCCAGCAGTGCAATATCATCCAAGTCGCATATTCAGGAGCCTGAAGCAATTCAAAGCCAGGATGGATTGCGGTCCTTGAAGTTGACTTGGGCTGCGATTCCTATCTTCTTGCT
>JBJTAQ010000918.1:0-3667 GCA_046090945.1 Pirellula sp. | reverse complement strand
CGAAAGCAAGAAAGAACGTTGGGAGGCCGCGCACGGTCGAGCAGATTGAGAAGTTGATCCTCAAGTTGGCGAAGGACAACTCATGGGGCTACACACGGATTCTCGGCGAGCGGAAGAAGCTCGGAATCGAGTCGGTCACTCGCAGTACTGTGAAAAACATCCTCAAGCGAAACGGCTACGACATCGGCCCCAAACGCGGTCCTGGCACCTGGGACGAGTTCATAAAGCGCCATGCTAAAACCATGTGGCAATGCGACTTCTACTCCAAGAAGGTCGTGTCGAAGACTGGCCTTCGCGATCTGTTTGTCTTGGTCTTCCTGCATTTGGAAACACGCCGAGTCTTCATCACGCCGGCCACTTACCATCCCGATGAAGCCTGGGTTTTGGAACAAGCCGAAGCGTTCAAGCAACATGTGAAAGAAGAGAAGTTGTCATGCAAACTCTTGATGCACGATCGCGATACAAAGTTCACAAAGTCGTTTGACGAAGCCTTCTCGGCTGGTAAGCGTGAGGTCAAAGTCTCAGCGTTTCGGTCGCCTAACACTAACGCTTACGTCGAGCGTTTCATCCAGTCGCTACAGCAAGAATGCCTCGATCATTTCGTCGTATTTGGCAAAGCCCACTTCGATCATCTATGCTCTGAGTATCGCGAGCATTATCACATGGAGAGACCTCATCAATCGCTCGAGAACCTCGTACTTCCGCCCGCAAAAGCTAGACGCACTAAGAAGTCGAAGAAGCAATCAACCGAACCCAAAACGATTCCACTGTCGAGCATCAGTTGTAAAGAACGGCTGGGAGGCTTACTTAAGCACTACTCAATCAAGGCGGCTTAGGCGAGTGACAGCCGCTGGTTACTAGAGACTGATCCCTACCGATCCTTCAGGAAGCAAACCCGTCCATTTTTAGGTACAGATCAAGTCGCTTCTGCTTTAGTGAACCTTGAGCGTATTTTGAAAGCCATTCAGATGCGTTCTCACGTAAAAACAAATTCTCTTGATCTGTCTTTTTGCTGCGCGACCATTGAGTCTGTTCGACAACAGATCTGAAATAGTAGTGGTTAAAGAGGCGATTGAACTCGGTCAAGTAGATGTCTGCAACTCTCTGATCACCTCGAATGATGAGCATATTCTCGTCATTTTCTTTTGATGAATTGTCGCTGAAGTTCGCCGACCCTGTTACTACGATCGGGTCCGTCGACAACGGATCCATTATCAAGAACTTTGAATGGATGTAACTTACATGGCTATTGAATTGCAGTTTGCGATTATTTGTCTCACGTGCCCATTGGTACAGAGTATCAGGAAGAAATGAGCCAAAGGCCTTATAGACGTTGTTCTTCGCGTTAATCGCGACAAACGGCTCCTTGCTCCTAGGGTTCGGTTTGTCTTGCTTTTCAAGAAGCATAAAGATATGTGATCAGCACTCGTGTTGTCTTTTAGCTGCTCCTTAAACGCTTTGTTGATGCCGAACGCGAGTGTCACGTATGCCGCATCCTGTGCGTTATCCACCATTGACACATACAAGTCGAGTAAATCCAGGTCATTTCTGGGGCTGAACACCGGTGTCACACCGCTTTGAACGTCATCGATTTGGACCGGAGCATCGAAGATGTCCTCAACCGCTTTGCGGAAATCTGCATTCTTCTTGCGAGCTTCGGTTGAGCTATCGCCATCTGACGCCCCTGGATCTGTCGCGAGTAAATCCCAGTATTTGCTATAGGATTCTGCAATATCCGAGTTGCGCAACCAATGCCCGACGTTTGTTTGGCCATGAATACCACCAGTCGAAATGTTCGTAGAACCCGTCCATACTTCGGTGGGGCGCTTCGACTTGCCTTTGAGGAGGACCATAAACTTGTTGTGCTGAATAACCGCTGTGCGAGCCTCGCGATAGATTACGCAACTCTTGGGGATTTTGACTGACCGAATTGTTTTCAGGTTTTCGACACGGGGGAAGCTCTCGTGAAACACTCCCTTATCGTCGGTGTACTCATTGACCTTTGCGTCAACAATCAGTTTCGCTTCAACTCCTCTGTCAATTGCTTCTTTGATTGCAACAGCTACTGGAGGATAACGAAACTCATAGAAACAGCATAACAGCGTATCTCCTGATTTAGCTTGTCGTATAAACTTTAGGATGGCTTCATCAAGTTCCCGACTAAGCCATTGCAGGGCTTCTTCCGCTTTTTTAGGATTCATGTCATCGGGTTTCTCATTGCCAAACCTTCTTGCGTACGCCTGACTGCTTGCAACACCGCGATTGAAGAAAATGTCACTTTCAAGTTTGCTGAAGAGCGGTTCGGTTTGAATTTCGATCTTGATTGGCCCAGTTGACCGATCGAGGTTTCGGGGCTTTCCACGGACTGGATGGAAGTAGTATTCGTACTCGTAGTCTGGCTTTGCTGTAAAGTCGTCCCAAATAAAGCTCTGAACTGGATGCTCGTAAGTACTGACTTGTGTTCGATAATCCGGAGTTGGAATAACCGACGGAAATACCTTAAAGCCAGGCATAAAGTACCTTTCGTTTTCTTTGGGATCGAAGCGTTCGATTGCAAATCCTAGAAGCTCATCGCGCGCAGTTTGTGTTGCGTTGATACCAAACGATACGGTGTTGGTTCCGGAAACTGCAAAAATCTGAAAGCCACGGTCTCGACTTGATCTAAATCGCATGTTTGGGCCACCTTTGCAAAATTAATGATCGATCGTCGTCGGAAAACCAGAAAACAATCCACCTCTTACGTTTTCCGACTCCTAAGTTTACTGATTTGCCCCCCTCCTGTGCGTAGTGTTCCAAAAATCCCACGGAATCCGTTTAGATGCCCACTCCAGAAATAAATGAAGATTCTTCGAAGAATGCGAGCCAACGCGTTTATCGTCGAGTCATCGGGCTCTGTGTGCAGTTTCTCGCTTTAGTAGGCTCCCTGTAAATTCAAGGTTGTTCACTTGGGAAGAGAGTTTAATACCGCGACTTTAGTAGCTTGCATGGTCTTTCCGATGGAGAGTCCAGCAAATGGGAAATCGAGCGCGACCTCCGCGAGCGCAACCCTCTTCGTAACAATACTCTCTGCGCTCGACATTCGCAAACCCTTTACTTGAAAGGACTTGCGGATTTCGAGACCCGCTCGGTCTGTTTCTCTACGAAGAGGTTCGAACAATGGGTTAACACCCTCTGTTGAAGATTTTAGCGACGATGCTCTTTCGCAGCAAGAGGAAGACGCGATCTGTTAGCCATTTCCCCGTTTGTCTTCACCAGCCTATTGCCAAGCCATTCGATCAAAGCGACGATCTGAATTGCTATTCTTTCCATAGTTGGGAAGCAACGCTTGTTGGAAAGCAGCTCGATTAGCGTGCATGTTTTGGATTCTCCACGCTCGCCACCGTGCGAGCCAACCTGGTATCGATCGATTCGACGCTACTGGACTAACTGGCACTGGATAGATACTTGGTCGCCGGCCCGCTGCTCCCAAAACACGAAAACTTGCGATTCATTTCCGTCACCAACCGCGACGATTGGATCTCGAGCGTTTTCAGAAATTATTCTCGAGTTGCCATTTCCAAGCTTCACCAGTCGCAATTGGCCGTCGCGTTTGGTGAGCCAAACGACGTAAGTCCCGCTCGGGCCGCTTGCGATCCACGGTTGTTCACCGTGCTCCAACATGGTTTCC
>JBJTAQ010000917.1:0-2524 GCA_046090945.1 Pirellula sp. | reverse complement strand
GGTCGCTAAACCAAATGATCCAAACCGAAATGATGAAGCGATACGGGGTTCAGGTTCCACGCGTGGCTGCATGGATTGTATCGTTGATCGCCGGATTTGCTCTTGGAATCGCTTACATCCTGCTGATGCTAGGGTTCGTCTTTGGAACAGCCTTGGTAGCTGGGTCGATGTCATCGAACTAAGCACGAGTTACTGGATCACTTGTTGCAAACGATCGATCATAGCTTCGGCTATCTGGCGTTGCTCTTGGTAAACATTGTTGTTTTCCCCTGGATCCTGTTCCAAATCGAACAATTGGTACTTGGGTATTTTCGTAGGGGTTAGTCGCAGTTCCACATTGTTGGTTCGCTGCGAATCGGATCGGATCAGTTTCCATCTCCCCTCGCGGTAGCCATAGGTCCCTGACTGCCCGTTGTCTTGGACGACCAAGTTGTTTCTTCCTCGAGCATTCGAGGTTAGTAGCAATTGGCTCAAGTCGACGCTATCTGGACAGGCCTCCGATGGTACTGCTGCACCAGCGATGGCTGCCAAGGTTCGGGGATAATCGACCGTACAGATCACCTCGTCGCTGACCCTGGGCTGTATCTTAGCCGGCCACCAAGCGATCATGGGTGTCCGCACGCCACCCTCGTAAACATTGTACTTGCCACCTCGATAAGGTCCGTTCGGATCGTGTTCCCCGAGAGCTTCAATCGCACGGTCTTCGTATCCATCGTCGAGCACAGGACCGTTGTCGCTACAGATCAAAATCAAAGTGTTCTGATCGAGCTTGCAATCCTTGAGAGTCCTGAGGATTTCACCGACTGACCAATCAAATTCGACGATCGCATCCCCTCGAGGTCCGTGGGGAGTCACGCCCGAGAAACGCTCATGCACGACGCGAGGGACGTGAATTGCATGTGAGCAAAAATATAAAAAGAAAGGCTTTTCTCGATTCGCCCGGATCCACCGGTCCGCTTCTTGTACCCAGCGATCGGAAAGATCTTCGTCGCGAAACCGGGCCTTGTTCCCCCCGGTATAAAAACCGATTCGGCTGACCCCGTTATGGATCGTGGCGTTATGGCCGTGAGACCAATTCATTTTCAATTCTCCGCGATGGGTCTGTCCGGTCGGATGATCTTCGCTCGGTTTTTTTTCTCCGACCCACAATGGATCCGAGGGATCGAGATTCAAGACGCGATCGTCGTTGACAAGGACCTGTGGAACTCGATCATTGGTTGTCGGCATCAGGAAGCAATGATCAAAGCCGAAATCGAGTGGACCTGGTCTTAAGCTACCGTTCCAATCGGGTCCTTGCGGGCCCCCTAAACCTAGATGCCACTTGCCTATCGCTGCGGTCGTATATCCTGCGCTTCGAAGCATGCTCGCGACGGTCGGCGTCCCGGCGGGGATAATCGAAGGGCTGTTCGGAGGTGCAACACCGGTTCCTTTTTGGCGAAACGCATACTTTCCCGTCAGCAACGAGTAGCGAGTGGGTGTGCAAGTCGATGCGGAGCAGTAACCGCTGGTAAAGCGTACCCCTTGGCTAGCCAATCGGTCGATATTTGGTGTCGGTATCGTCTTGGCTCCATAGCATCCCACATCGCCATAACCTAAATCATCGGCCAAAATCACAATGATATTTGGTTTGGGCGAATCTTCAGTCGGCGATGTTGCTTGGGCATAGCCAATCGGGCCAGGGCTTGAAAACGCTAGGATCGCGGGAATGATCAACTGTGGGAATAACCGCATTTTGAATACCTTTTCGGTTTCGAAACTGAGCTTTATTTGTGCTACAATTCTACACACTTTATTACCGCTCAGATGCCTCACCGCGGACCGGTTTTATCCCTCCACCAACAGATGGTTGACGACCCGCCATGCTCTGCCGATCAATTTTCGGTTTACTCTTGCTGTGCGTTGGACTTACAACCTGCTTGCCGAGCAGAACTCTAGGCTTTTTTCAGGAATCGATCGAGCTTGGGACTCGCCGGGAGTTGTTCGTTGACAAGTACCTGATCGAGAGCCTCGATGGGGTTTGGCACAAACTGCACGAACCGACTCCGACCGCGGCGATGGATCAACCCGCCAACGACATGGAATACGGGACCATCATCCATGATGGGGATCTATTCCGAATGTATACGCGTGAAGGACGCGGGGCAAAATTCGATGGTGACGACAAAGAGGTCACTCGCTACTGCGAGAGCAAGGATGGAATTCATTGGACGAAACCCAATCTTGGGCTAGTCGAACTCGACGGCTCGGCAGAGAACAACATCGTTCTCAAAGAAGCACCCTACTGCCACAACTTTGCTCCCTTCCTCGATGAAAACCCGGCTGCGTCCAAACTCAGTCGATTCAAAGCGCTCGCTGGCACTGTCAAATCAGGACTCGTTGCGTTCGAATCGGCCGACGGGATCCGTTGGAAGAAAATTCAAAGCGAACCGGTTATTCAATACACCAAAGAGTACGCCTTTGACTCCCAGAATGTTGCTTTCTGGTCTGTCTCTGAAGGTCAGTATGTTTGCTATTTCCGGCATTT
>JBJTAQ010000916.1:0-4338 GCA_046090945.1 Pirellula sp. | reverse complement strand
AAGTCCGCTCGGGCCACCGTGGTTCGTCTTGCCAGGGGGCAGATACAACATCATCGCTGTGGAATCTGCCCCGCACAGGTGGCCAAGCAATTCGGTATGCCCCGGCCAATGATGACCGGCAAGTTCCAGTCCCTTTTTTTGCAAAGGTGCAGTGACGATCCCGTCAACACGTCGGCTCAAGCATAATTCGCTAGCCGTCACTAGGCAGTCGTAGGCTGCCTGGCCACCCCTTGCGTCAATCCTTCCGCCAGGAACTAGCTCACACTCCTGACTTGCTGCATCCAAACAGCAGATCCTCTCACCTACCGAATCACTAGCCAAGACTACCTCGACCTGCTCCCAGTTTTCGCAAGCGATCCAGTCGATCCTCGAACCGACCAAATCGCTCGCACGACGCATCAAGTTGGTGCGTCCAACCACGACCGGGATGCACCATCGGGTTACCAATGGATTCAGCATAGCCCCAGCAATGATCTCCGGCCCAACACCTGTCGGGTCTCCCATCGTAATAGCAAGGATGGGCTTTTGGATCTCCCTCTTTCCGTTTTCCATGCACCTACCTCCCAGCCACTACTTCAACCTTTTCACCATTTCCCCCTCCCATCCCCTCACCTCCAATCTTATTTCCCATCATCTTTTTGCCTCCCATCTTTTTGCCTCCTGTTTTCTCTCTCTATCTTTCTCTCTCTATCTTTTATCAAGAATCCTGCTGATAGCTCGGTCAAGTTCCCCGGATCCAGTCGCACCGATCCAAGCATCAACGATTTTCATCTGCTTGTCCAAAAGCAGCGTGGTCGGATAAGCGAACCCTTGGCGACCGACGACATTGGCCACTTGGATTCGCGAATACATCACCGGATCGGCATAGATGGGAAGATCCCCGCCAATACCCTGAACAAAAATCTTGGTATCAAACTCCAGTTCCTCCAAAGCTTCAGGCGTCTTTGAACCGCACGAAATGCTGACGATCGCAATCCTTGGATCATTCATATACTTGCGCTGCAGTTTGATAATATCCGGGTACTCATGCACACACGGACCGCACCAAGTCCCCCAGAAATGCACAAGCTTGTACTCAGCTTTCTCCATCGCTTCGGATCCTGATTCGCTAGCATTCAGAAGAGGCTTCAGGTCCAGTTCCGGGATTTGCCTACCTGCAAAACTCTCGCGTTCGCGGCCGAGATAGATCAGAAAACTGATACCGACCAGCATAAAAAGCCCGGCTAAAATCAGGTATCGATAGGCTGAGGACTGGGTTGGAACTGTGGTTGAGGGTTCGGACGGACTTGTATCAGACATAATAAAAATGGCTGGGATTTCCCAAGCGGTTTCCTGTGGATTTTCCAATCGAAACGTTTTTTGGACTATAGACCCAGGGGTATGATAGCCAAGGGGCCTCCGGAATCCAACCGAATATTTGGACCCGCTCAGGCTCCTTCTACCGTTGATTCACCGGTAAACTCTGCGACAATACGTCGGTGTCGATTGTGCGGCCAAGGAGCAGCACGAGGATCCGTTTTACAGCGATCAGGGAATCGAGTCCCTCACAGTTTATGCGATGTCCATTTTGCAGTAACGATAACGATGGCGTTCGCGATTCGCGAATCGTAGAAGAGGGGCGCGCCATCCGTCGTCGGCGATTTTGCAACCACTGCAAACGTCGATTTACCACCTACGAGCGGGTCGAAGGTTTGCTGCAAGTGCGTAAACGCGACGGTACTTGTCAAGATTTCAGTCGAGCCAAAATCGAGCGAGGGCTCGCGGCCGCTTGCTGGAAGCGCAAGATCGAGCAATCAGAAATCCAACGGCTTGCGATCGAAATCGAAGCTCACATTTTGGACAACTACGACCGCGAGGTCTCCTCGGAAGATGTCGGCAACTTGTGCATGCAGTACTTGCGCGATTTGGACGAGGTCGCCTTTGTACGCTTTGCGAGCGTCTATCGCAGCTTCCGGGACGCCCAAGACTTTGTCAAGGAATTGACCCCGATCCTCACGCCTAACGATCCGAGAAACCCCCGCTAAAGAACCGCTGCAAGTGCTTGGGTAGTCTACCAAAATCTTCTTGCCATCGGATCGCGATCGTATTGGCGTTTGAGCAAAGAATCGGGTTCGCCCTGAAGCGTCATTCGGTAGAACATGGCAGCAAGCACTCCTGCCACAAAACCGCCAACGTGAGCCATGTAGGCAACTCCACCTGCGGAAGTCGAGGTGCTTGCGATCGACCCATAGCCGCTGAAAAGCTGCATCGCGATCCAGAGCCCAAGCACCAGCATCGCTGGGATTGTCACCACGTGGTAGAGGAATACTGCATTGACTCGGTTGTGCGGGAACAGCACCAAATAAGCCCCCATGACACCGGCGATCGCTCCAGAAGCTCCCAGGTTCGGAATGATGCTCTGAGGCGATAGCATGATTTGAGCGAAACTGGCGACAAGTCCAGAGATCAAATAGAAGATCAGAAACCATCGGTGTCCGAATCGATGTTCGACGTTGTTCCCGAAAATCCATAAGTAGAGCATATTACCTGCAATATGCCCAAACCCTCCATGCATGAACATCGAAGAGAACAAGGTCACCCAAATAGGAACCGGCCCGGGAGCCTGCGGTATCTCAACCTTGCCCTGCCCATCGACAGACATCACTTGAGGCTCGACCAAATCCACGCCAGTAGTGATCTCCTTGGGAATCACACTCCATCCGTAGGTAAACTCAGGATTCGTAATCTGCACCAAAAAAAGAACAATATTCGCCGCGAGCAACCCGTAGGTGATGTACGGAACGATATTCACTTCTCGGTCGTCATCGCTGATCGGAAACAACATCTTCTAGGTCTTCTCTCTACAACAATCACTCGTCAAAACTGTCCAACGCTTTACCCAGCCGCAAACACGCCAACATGGCCTGTGCACACTCCTCGCCCTTGTTCCCTTTGTTCCCACCACTTCGATGGAGGGCTTGTTCCAAGTTATTCACTGTCAGCAATCCGAATGCAATCGGCTTGTTGTGGTCCAACGACAATTGCATGAGCGCCGTACTGACCGCCCGATTGATATGCTGATCGTGCGTGGTTTCTCCCTTGATCACCGCTCCGATTGCGATCACACCTGCAATGCTCCTGGCTGATACGAACCGCTGGGCCGCGAAGGGTAGTTCCCAAGCTCCAGGGACATGGGCGACGACGATCTTTTCTCGCGATATGCCACCTTGGACAAGTGCCTCGATCGCACCATGGCATAATTTACCGGTGATCTGATCGTTGTATTGAGAAACGACGATGGCAACACTGCTTGATTGCGCATCGTCGATCTGCTCTTTGCTGGGTTGAATTTCCTTATGCATAAATCTTTCTTCATGAAACGCGTGTGGTAGGACTAACAACTGCTAACGGCGCTTCTTGTGGGAGAAGCTTTTCGCCAGAACCCGTCCGCAATCGAACCTTTATTGTGCAACACGCAGTCCAGCGTGTCGACTACCCAACAGGGGCTAGACCAAGATATCTGCGATGACTTGTCCGTGGTCGATATCCAACCGTTTTCTACCGGGAATCTCCAGCGTCCGAGAGTTTAGACCCAACAAATGCAGCACCGTCGCGTGCAAATCGGTCACATAGTGCCCTTGTCCTAAGGCATGATAACCCAACTCATCGGTCTGGCCGTGTACAAACCCTCGTTTAAGGCCAGCGCCAGCCATCCAAATCGTAAATCCATTCGGGTGATGGTCTCGGCCATCGACCCCGCCACCGCGACGTTCCAAACCCGGGGTCCGGCCAAACTCCGTGCAAAACACCACCACGGTCGACTCGAGCAATCCTCGCTGCTTGAGATCCGCAATCAAACCTGCAATAGGTAAATCCACACTTGCGCAAAGCTTCGTGTGGTTTTCTTTCAGTTTCTGGTGTGAGTCCCATACCCCATAGGCCGACGGAAAGACCTGCACGAACCTGACCCCGCGTTCAACCAATCTTCGCGCCGCCAACATTCGCTCTCCGGCAACCTTCGTAGCCTCCTGGTCCAAACCATAGAGTTTGCGGGTCTGCTCGGTCTCGCTCGCCAAATCAATCGCATCGGGAACCGACGACTGCATGCGGAATGCCAACTCGTAAGCCTTGATCCGAGCTCGCAGTTCGTCATCCTCAGGATACACCGCACCAGCAAGTCCGTTGAGTTTGCCGATTAGCTCAAACTCTTTAGTTTGCTCCTCGATGCTCTGTTTGTCGAACCTTTGTCCAAAAGGCAAAGGGTTCTTTGGGTCGAGGGCCAAGGGTACTCCTGCATGCTGTGGTCCCAAATAATACGAGTCGATCGATTGCCGGGTATCGGACCGTGTCGGGCCTCCT
>JBJTAQ010000915.1:0-4501 GCA_046090945.1 Pirellula sp. | reverse complement strand
ATCTGAGAGCACCCCGCGCGTTCATTTTGCTGATGGTCTATCAACTGGCCCTGGCAGCCGTGATCGTAATCGCTTATCCGAAAGAAACCCGTATCGATCTGACAACCGAATCGGCTGCCGCTCAACGCTTGGTCAACTTTTTCTTTATCGGGCAATTCGCCATCGCATCCCTGATGGCACCGAGCTTTGCCGCAGGAGCCATCACCGGCGAAAAGGAACGCAAGACCTATGAAATGCTCCTTGCTAGCCCACTCAAACCGTGGCGGATTATCCTCGGTAAACTCACCGCTGCATTGACCCACCTGGTGGTGCTGATCGTCAGTTCCTTGCCGATCATCATGCTCTGCCTGCCGCTCGGTGGTGTCTCGATCTACGAACTGCTTGCCGCCTACGTCGGACTGCTGTTTGCCATCCTGCTCTTTGGAGCTATCAGCGTCTTTTGTTCTTCTTTCTTCAAACGTACCTCTTCGTCGCTTGTTGTCAGCTATGTTCTGATTCTACCGCTATTGATCCTCGGGGTGATCGCATGGATGACGTTGTCCTCACGAGCGGATATTCGACTCGTCGCGACCATAACCGTCGTCCCCTTTGTGTCTGTTATCTCTAGCTTGCTATTGCTCTCGGTTGCCGCTAGGCGACTGCTGTATCCTCCCGATATCGGTAGCCAAGGTGATGAGGTGGTCGATATCGAGAACGAACAAAAGCAAGCCGTCGGGCTAGTGATCCAAAGGGATCAATTCCCAGACAACCTCTTCGCTCCACCCCGGCGGCGCGCCCTGATGAGGGACGATGCCAATCCAATCTACGATAAAGAGATGCATGCGGAACTCTTCAGCCAAGGGACCCTCATGCTCCGGCTCGTTATCCAACTGAGCATGATCTTGGCCATCCCCCTGATGACCGTTCTGCTGTTTTGGAAGCCAGACCTTGCCTACCTCTACGTAGGATACGTCTTGGTTTTCAATATCCTGAGTGCTCCGGTATTCACCGCCGGTACGATCACCGGGGAACGGGAACGGCAAACCCTCGACCTGCTTCTGACGACGACGATTTCAACCGGCCAAATCCTGTGGGGAAAACTGCTGGCAGGATACCGAGTCTCGGCCGTTCTGACCGGGTTTTTGATGTTTCCAATGCTGCTTGCTTGGATCAATCCGGAAGTGGCCAGAAACTGGCAAGCCATGATCGCTTTCTTTGTGATCATCCTCTTTGCCTCGGTTTTCAATTCGGTCCTCTCGCTCTTTATCTCGACGCTCGTGCGCAAGACCAGCACCTCGCTAATGCTCTCGTACATTACACTTTTGGCTCTCTACCTGTTACCTCTGGCCCTGTACTACCTGATAACGAGCAGCAATCCAGGGTACGAAGACTCACAGTCGATCCGCTTTATAGGGGTGACCAGCCCCCTGATGGCTGCTGAAAGCGTGCCAATGACCAGTGTGGTCTCGGGGATGGATATGTCCAGAGCCAAAGAGGGAAGTTGGCTCATGGTCGGCAGCTATCTTGCTATTACCGCCACTTCGACCATCATTTTGTTTTTCCTCACATCGATCCTGCTCAGGAGCCGCTGGCGACTCACTGGACGCGGCTAACTCGGTTCTTAAAAGGTTCCCTGATCGTGCAAATTCCACCCTTCGGCTTTGGACCCTCTGAAGCCATCAAGCAGGTCTCGCAGTGGCTGAGCAACCCCGCATTGAATCATGCCATCAAAGAAGCGGCTCAGAAACTTGGAATCAAAGAGGTTCCTTCGGCCGCCGGGGTGCAAGAGGTTCTCCGACAGGCAGGAAAGTGGCTCGAACGAACCGCCGAGCCATTCTTCAATCAAAACGATCCATCGTCGACCCGCTCCCTCGAGAACGGGATCAACGCGACCGGCGAACTGTTCCACCCGCGTTGGACCAGCCAACCGCTCAGCCAGAACGCTTGCCAATTGTCCGCCTACCTGCACTCGGGATACTCTCAAGATGCAGCGGTTGCCCAAGATCTTCACCGATTGCTGCTGTCAGCCACCGGCGCGGCCGACGCTCTGATCGTCGCGAATGTCCCGACGGCCGTCCAGTTGGTGGTACAAGCCGCCCGGCAGGGCCGAGCCGACCAACGCGCCCAAGTGATTTTGCCTCGCATCGCTTGCTTGAGAATGCCTGTATCTGGAAACCCTGTTGGTGTGCAACTCCGAGCCCTGATCGATGCTGCCGGCGCCCAGGTCCATGAGATCGGTAGCAACACCGATTGCTTGCACGATGATTACGCCAAAGCCACCGCGCTGCATGGTAAATCGCTGATTTTCCAAGCGACACCGATCGGTGCGGAAAACGATAGCTTTGCAGCCATCGAACATGCGAAACAGTCCGAATCGCTCGTCTGCACACTAGCCCTCGATGCAAGCCTTGTCGATCTGGATTGGACCGAATCCAAGACGATGGCTCTGAGCCGCCGATGGGATGCCGGCCCAGACTTGATCATCGCTCCAACTCAATACCTTCTCGGTGGCCCTGAAGCTGCATTGATCCTGGGCAAGAAAAGCTCGATCGATCGAATCCGGCCACTTGCCGATGAACTCGGTGCCCATGCCGATCGAATCACCCAAGCCCTCTTGCACTGCACGCTCAGCGAATCGCTCACCAACGACGCTTGGACCAAGTCGCCTGTCGGTTCCATCCTCTCGACGAGCATCGCAAATCTGGAAAACCGCGCCCAACGCATGGCGATCCAACTGCAGGGTATCGAAGCGATCGCCCGCGTCGAGGTCGATAGGCAATCGCTACGCATCGGTAACGGACCTTGGCAAACCCTCAAGTTACCCAGCGCGTTGCTCAAAGTGTATCCTCAATCGATGTCGGCCGCCAAATTGAGCGAATCGCTCATGGAACATCGACCTGCTATCTGGTGCCAAGTTTTCTCGGATCACATCGCCATCGCCTTGCGTACGGTTGATCCGGCACAGGATGCACCGCTGATTGATGCTCTGTCCTCACTGAAATCTCCATCGTAACTGTATCTTAACTGCACCTTAGGAAGAACCTTGTCAAACCACGGCAACTCTCAAGCTTGGATTTATCTGCACCCTCAGGATCACTGTGTTGTAGCCTTAAGGAAATTGGCCAAGGGGGAATCGATCCAACTGCCCAATCAACCGGAGGTGATCGTCAAGAAAGACATCCCGCCAGGGCATAAGGTTGCCATTGCGCCAAGATCGGCCGGCCAAGCTGTGGTCAAGTACGGATGGCCGATAGGGGTCGCTTCATGCGATATCGCCTGTGGCGAACATTTGCACGATCATAACCTCAAGTGTCACCACGAGCTCGATTACCAAGGGCTTGCGTCACAGACCCCCGAGCCACCGCAGAAACTGACCGGCAAGAGTTTTCAGGGCTATGTGCGGCCTAGCGGCAGGGTGGGTACACGAAACTACATCGCGGTGATCTCGACAGTCAATTGCTCGGCTGGGGTCTCCAAAGCGGTCGCCAGACATTTTGACTCCGAGGTCCTTCAAGCGTTTCCGAACGTCGATGGCGTGATCGCGTTTACCCACGACAGCGGCTGCGGCATGGCCCTCGATGGCATCAAGCATCGGACACTGAGTCGAGTCCTTGGCGGGATCGCCAAACATCCGAATATCGCCGCTTACGTGTTGATCGGGCTTGGGTGCGAACAGAACACCTTGGGCCATTTGCAGAAATCTCAGAAACTCGTCACCCTTCAGGGTGTTCGCTGGAAAGCAAATGCCGCCCAAGCTGAGACGCAGGAGGTCCCGGTATTTTCGATCCAGGATAGCGGGGGGACTCGAGCCACCATCGGCAAGGCGGTCGATCTGGTTCGTTCGTTGCTCCCGCAGGTCAACGCCATGCAACGAACGAGCGTTCCTGCAAGCGAGATTGTGTTGGCTACCAAGTGTGGAGGGTCCGATGGCTACTCGGGCATTACCGCCAATCCTGCATTGGGCGTCGCGTCCGATTTGTTGGTCGCTCATGGTGGCACCTCGATCCTTTCGGAGACGACCGAGCTCTATGGTGCTGAGCAGCTTTTTACCAAGCGAGCCGCGAGCGTCGAGGTGGCCAAGAAGTTGCTCGATAAACTCGTTTGGTGGCGGGACTACACCGCACACTACGGCGAGGATATCGACAACAACCCTTCGTTGGGAAACAAAGCGGGTGGTTTGACGACCATCGTCGAGAAATCGCTCGGGGCTGCGGTCAAAGGTGGCCAGACCGCGTTGCAGGATGTGATCGAATATGCCGAGCAAACCTCCAAGCGGGGTTTGGTGATTATGGATGCGCCCGGTTTCGATCCGGTGTGCGTCACGGGCATGGTCTCAGGCGGGGCCAACGTCGTTGTGTTTACAACGGGCCGAGGGAGTTGCTTTGGTTGCAAACCTGTTCCGAGCCTGAAAGTTGCCACGAATTCGGCCCTGTTCGAACGGATGAACGACGACATGGACTTGGACATGGGAACGATCCTCGAGGGGGAGACCATCGAGCAAGCCGGCCATCGACTTTTCGAC
>JBJTAQ010000914.1:0-3108 GCA_046090945.1 Pirellula sp. | reverse complement strand
CCCCCCAAAACGGAAGAATCGTCAAAATTGTTGAAATCTTGTCAAAATCTTTCCCGGACCGATTCGAGCTTGAGCGCGATGAAAACTACCTAGATTACCCGTATCAACCAACATGCTGATTGCTATACTCTCGGCTCTTTGGTGACCTTTGAAGAAGGCATATGTTGACCCGCAGCTACCACTTTCCTTTATGAATCACTCGTTGTTGGCCCACAGTGGCCGCAGTCGGCTCGGTAGCCGGATTCCGGTGATGATCGCCTCGACTGGGATGTATGTTCCTGAGCGAATCGTCACCAACGAAGACCTTGCGTCTCTGGGATGCGATAGCGATTGGATCGTTCAACGTACGGGGATCAAGCAGCGAAGGTTTGCGCGTGAGGATCAGGCATCGAGCGACCTTGGGATACTAGCTGCCAAGGACTGTTTGAGTCGTGCTGGGCTCGATCCCAAGGAAGTCGATTTGGTTCTGGTAGCGACAATTACTCAGGACTACATGACCCCTTCGACCGCATGCATCTTGCAGCGGCAGCTTGGATGCATCGCCCCTGCTTTTGATCTCAACGCAGCATGTTCGGGATTCATGTATGGGCTGATTGTCGGTTCTCAGTTTGTGGCCACTGGGCTAGCTCGCAATGCGCTCATTGTCGGCTGTGAAGTGATGAGTCGAACGGTCAATCCGGCGGACATCAAGACGTATCCACTTTTTGGGGATGGGGCGGGGGCGGCTCTGTTGCGGCCGGTCGAGTCCGGGAGGATCGAGGATCCCGAGAAAACGCCTGGGATTCTGGCCTTCACGCTCGGTGCCGAAGGTGCACCTGAGGCGTTGTGCACCCCTGGTGGCGGTTCGCGTGAACCGTTGACGCCTGAGCGGATTGCCCAAGGACGTCAGTACATGCAAATGGATGGCAAGAGTGTCTTCAAGTGGGCGGTTCGTTGCGTGGCCGACAGTTGCAGGGATGTGCTTGCAGCGACCGGTTACTCGATCGACGATGTCGACTTGGTGTTGATGCATCAGGCCAACACCCGGATCATCGACGCGGCGATCGATGACTTGGGGGTGGATCCGAGCAAAGTCCTTGTCAATTTGGATATTTACGGAAACACTTCGGCGGCCAGCATACCGCTTGTCCTTCATGAAGCGAACCTTCGGGGGAGTCTTCAAAAGGGCAAATTGGTTTTACTCTGCGGTTTCGGTGCCGGACTGACTTGGGGAACCGCGCTGGTTCGTATCTAACGAAACTCTAGGGCGCTGTTTGTCTATCGATGAGGCAGGTTGGTTTTACGAAGGTTCATTCCCATCGGGAGCAAGTCCTGTATTGAAATAGGTCCTGTGAAATCTTCCGACTCGAGATCGCTCAGATAGACTTTCAGTTCGGGTGACAGTTCGTAGAGGAATTGCCTGCAGGTACCGCATGGGCTGACGCGTGTGGGTGAGACGATGAAGATCGAATCCCAACTGCGAGAGCCTTGCGCGATGGCTTGGGAGCCTGCGGTCCTCTCGGCGCACAGGGTGACCGAGAACGACGCGTTCTCGACGTTGCAACCTTCGAACAGACGGCCTTGGATATCGACCAAGACGCAACCGACGGAGAAGTTGCTGTAGGGGCAGTAGGCCCGTTTGGCAACTTGGCGAGCGAGGTTCAAGTAACCCAGGACTTGGTTCTGATCGTTGGTGTTCATGGGTGGGTTAAGGGATGAGCATACTTGCCAGACAAGCGGTCATGTAGCAGGCCAGCAGACCTCCGATCATGGCTCGAACGCCCAGGCTCACCAGGTCAGCCCGACGGTCTGGGGCAAGGGGCCCGAGGCCGCCGAGTTGGATACCGATTGAGCCGACGTTTGCAAACCCGCAAAGGGCATAGGTCAGGATGGTTTTGGTCCGATCGGAGATTGCCAGATCTCGATTGACATTCGGATCCAACTGCAGGTAGGCGATGAACTCGTTTCCGACGATGCGAGTTCCGAGGACTTGGCCGGCGAACGGCACGTCTTTGTATTCGATCCCCATGAGCCAAGCGAAGGGTTCGGAGAGCCGGCCGATCATTTGGGTGAAGGTGAGTTTGTACTCGGTGCCGAAGAGATTCAGCGAGACCCATTGGGTGACGCTCGATAGGCAGGTATCGAGCATGTAGATCAGTCCTAGAAAAGCGATCAGCATCGCGCCGACGTTCAAGGCCAGTTTCATTCCATCGCTTGCACCTTGTGCGGCAGCATCGATCACGTTGGTAGCTTCCATCGGCGGAGTCATTTCGACTTTGCCTAGGGTCTTGGGTTGATCGACTTCCGGTTGCATGATTTTGGCGATGACCAAGGCTGCAGGTGCCGACATCAAGCTTGCAGTCAGCAGGTGGACCGGGCTGATACCCATACCTACATAAGCGGCCATGACGCCACCGGCGATGGTTGCAAAACCGCCGACCATGACGGCCATCAATTCCGATCGGGTCATCGAGTTGAGGTAGGGCCGAACCAACAAGGGGGCTTCGGTTTGCCCGACGAAGATGTTCCCGGCGGCCGATAGGGTTTCGGCACCGCTGGTGCCCAAGGTTTTTTGCATCAGCAGGGAGATCGCGCCGACGAGTTTCTGCATGGCACCGATGTAGTACAGAACCGACATCAACGAGGAGAAGAAGATGATGGTGGGGAGGACTTTGAAAGCCACGAAGTGGACTTTGTAAGCTGGGGCGTTGCCATCGGGAGTCGAGACAGGGTTGGTGCCAAAGACAAACCCCGCACCTTGGTCGACACAATCGAGCAAGCTCGTAAAGAGGTTGCCTATGGTTTGAAAGATCGATTGACCGATTTCGGATCGCAGGACCACCAGGGCTAGTACGAACTGCATCAGCAGTCCACCGATGACGATCCGCAGCGAGATGCGGTTGCGATTGGAACTCAAAGACCAAGCGATCCCTAGGAGTACCAGTAGGCCCAAAGCCGGGATGAGACGTTCCATAGAATGCACCTCGAGATCAAGACGTTTTCGATGTCCGGTTGTACAGGTAGGGGTTCAGGCTCGGATCGTTGTACATTTTCATTTGCCGGTAAGTTTTATGGCGTTTGTTGCCGGCATAGATATCTGCAAGGAGTTCGCTCAAGGAGTTCGACAAG
>JBJTAQ010000913.1:0-1149 GCA_046090945.1 Pirellula sp. | reverse complement strand
AGGACAAGGGATTCGAAAGTTTGCAGCTTTTCCCAACGGTTTTGCAGTAGTTCCAAAATTCCCAAACAGGGTGTTGTATGCTTATAGTTAGCAAATGACTAACTACCGACCTCATCGAGACGCTGGAGTAGAGCCACTGTCTGTAAGCGGCTGATCAGCGACCTCGTTGGACCGTTTTGATGGGCGAGCCGTCGGGTGGATAGGTTTGCGTTTGAATCTCGACTGATACTTTGCATAGTGGTCAACCAATCCGCTGAGTTCCGGTCCAATCTCGTCGGAGATAAGCTTTCGAACGCGACGGACTTCGTCAATTACCGGGTCATTCATCGTTGCTACCATTTCCAATCAATTCAAGGGGCGTCACAAGTTTTGGCACCGACAACCCTAGTATACCATTGACACGTGCGATGTTGTCAAATTTGTTCGCATTTGCCAAGTGTTTACAGTTCCAAGTTGCGAGGAAATCGCATCCATAAAAGGAAGCTAACGCTAAATGCAGGGCGTCACCCGAGGGATCCGCAGGCATCAAAAGACGGTTGATGTATTCTCGAACAATTTCCCGAATCTGGTCGGTAATCGAAAGCGGCGACAACGCAGCGACGAGCTCGATTGCGTCTTCGCGTCCAGGAAAATCCCCCCGTTCCAGTTCTTCGATTACTGCCGCTGAGGTCACCAATTCGTCGACTTGATTCGACATGTCGAACCACTCGCGCGTCCACAGACGCCGGGAAACCATTGTGGGCTCAGTTCGTACTTCAAAGTAGAAGCTTGGAATGGTTGTTTCAACGTAAATTCGACGCATCGAATGCTTGATCTAACCCTGGTATAGTTGTTGATCGGTCGTCCATCTACCCATTATCATAACCAATCATTCGATTTTAGTCAGCGATAAATAATCGTAACGATTGCTAGTCAGCGAGGGATTTACCGGCCCGGCTTCCAACAGTCCGCAAGTTGATTCTCATCGATTGGGAAATGAACCGGATGAGCATCCCGGAGCCCAAGGTAGCGCATCACCACGGTCGTGGGATTCGAAGCTGCCCGATTTTCCCAGAGCTGCGACTGATCCTCGACGAAGCATTTGAGATCTTTGGATCCGAGAGCGAGTACGTGGTGGCTCATCCAGGATTCCGAGCCGCAGCCAATACT
>JBJTAQ010000912.1:0-6240 GCA_046090945.1 Pirellula sp. | reverse complement strand
AAACGACCGCGGATCGCTGAGCAAGCTTCGGCTCTCGGACGGCCAAGTCGATGCGACAAGTTCCACGATCGTGGATTTGGTGATCCCAAACAGCGTCACCGATCGCTTGTTCCTAGCGACCAAAGACGGTCACATCAGTTGCTTGCGGGAAATCGGCGCTTTGCAACCGACAGTCTTCAATCCGAGCAAAAAATCCAAGGAAACTGGCAAGCCTAGCGGTGGTTCACCCGCCGCCAAACCTCCAGCAAATCCCGCCGCCAACTCCGACGATATCTTTGGAACCCCCGCTCCAAGTCCTGCAACCTCGGGGAATGACGACCCGTTCGGAACTCCCTAACGCTATTTTGCAAAGATTGACGCCCAGTTCCATTCGCCCTAATGTGGCGTTCGAACGCCTTGGACACAAAATCTATGCTTTGCGTTCCCCTTGTGGCCAAGTCGGATAGAATCTGACGGCCTTGGAATCCAGACCGGAGCTTAACCAGACGGAGCGGTGTATCTTGAGCATTGAAAATCGACGCAACCGTCAAGAGCAAGGCCATAAACGACGCAGGACTCCGAGCAACGATGGAGCTTCCATGATCGATCGTGCAGCCCCTTACGATCTGATGGCCGAGAAGGCGGTACTCGGATGCGTTCTGCTGAACTCGGATACCCTCAACGAGCTCTCGCTGATCCTCAGAGCCGATGATTTCTACGACGATGCCCACCGGATTCTTTTCCAAGCCATGTCGGGGTTGTACGATTCTGGCAAAAAGGTAGATATCGCCCTGCTGGTCAATCAGCTCAAGTCAACCGACCAGTTCGAATTGGTCGGCGGTGCACCCTATCTAGCGGATTTGGCTCACAGCATTCCCAACGCAGCACACGCGGTCTACTACGCTGAAATCGTACAGTCCAAAGCGATCGTCCGACGATTGATTGAAGCTTCGACGAAAATCCTCGAAGATGCCTACGATCAAACCATCGAACCTAAAGATCTGCTTGCAAGCGCTGAGCAAGAGATTTTTCAAATCCAAGACGACCGCAGTTCGAATCACGCTCAAACCGTCTCGGAGATTCTCAAAGAATCCCTCGAACGCATCGACTCGCGCATGCAAGGCGAACAGTTGGCCTCAGGGGTTATGACCCACTTCAGAGACTTTGACACCGTCACCGGCGGATTGCACAACGGCGAACTGATCATCTTAGCCGCCCGCCCAAGTATGGGTAAGACCGCCTTTGCGATGAACATCGCCGAGCACGTCGCGATGAAGGAACAAGCCCCAACGCTGTTTGTCAGTCTGGAAATGAATTCCATCGAGCTCGTCGACCGTCTCTTGTGCTCGATCGCTAAAGTCAACGGTTCTCGAATGCGGGTCGGAACGATCACCCACGAGGAACAACAACGCCTCATCAAAAACGCCGCCGATATTTCTGTGGCTCCCCTGTACATCGACGATTCACCGAGCAGAACCGTCAGCGAGATAGCCGCTGTCGCTAGACGTATCTCCAAGATGGAAACCAAAAAGACCGGAAAGAAACTCGGCTTGATCGTCATCGACTATCTCCAGTTGATCGAACCGGATAACTCCAAAGACCCACGCCAAGAACAAGTCGCCAAAATCGCTCGGCGGCTGAAAATGCTCGCCCGCGAACAAAATGTTCCCGTGCTTTGCCTCTCGCAGCTCAATCGCCAAGCCGAAGATACCAAAGACCATCGACCGCGCTTGAGCCACCTCAGAGAGTCCGGTGCGATCGAGCAAGACGCCGACGTCGTAATGTTCATCCACCGCGAAGAGTACTATCACAAACCGGAGAAAGCGATCGAGTTCGCCGGCCAAGCCCAGGTGATTATCGCCAAACAGCGAAACGGTCCAATCGGCGACGTGGATCTTGTCTGGGAAAAGAACTACACCCGGTTCCTTAACAAAGCCGCCGAGTTCCATAACGATTTTGCCCCAGGTTCCAACGATTTTTCAACCCCCGGTGGGTACTGATACCGAGCTTTCTTTTAATTGTAGGTCGAATGAACGATTCCTGGTCTCCAAACTCCTGGCAGAACTTCCCTGCCGCTCAGCAACCCCAATACTCCGATCTCGAGGAACTCAAGCGGTCTGTCGATCAACTACAAAAGTTGCCCCCTCTGGTAACCAGCTGGGAAATCGATCACCTCAAAGAACGATTGGCTATCGCCCAAAAAGGGGAAGCTTGGATGCTCCAAGGTGGCGACTGCGCCGAGTCCTTCGAACAATGCCAGACGGAACAGATCGCCAGCAAGCTCAAGCTCTTGCTGCAAATGAGCTTGGTCATCGTTTTCGCCTCGCGCAAGCAGATCGTGCGGGTCGGAAGAATCGCAGGACAGTATGCCAAGCCTCGATCGAGCGATACCGAAGTCCTCGGCGGAGTCCGACTCCCATGCTATCGCGGTGACATCGTCAATAGCTATGAATTCGACCCGGAATCCCGTAGGCCCGATCCACGACGCTTGGTCCGAGGTTACGAACGATCGGCAGCAACGCTGAACTTCATTCGAGCGTTGAGCGAAGGTGGTTTCGCGGATTTGCATCACCCCGAAAATTGGAATCTGCTCTTTGTCAATGAAGTCAAAGGGGAGGTGGCCAAACGCTATCGTGAACTTGTCAACTCCCTCGGCTCGGCTCTTCGCTTCATGGAGACTATCCTCGGAGGTAGCATCGTAAACGAACTTAAGCGAGTCGACTTTTTCACCTCGCACGAAGCCTTATTGCTACCCTATGAAGCGGCCCTGACGCGAGCAAGCGTTCGGGGAGTCGGTCACTACAATATGGGGACTCATATGCCCTGGATCGGTGAGAGAACACGTGATTTGCAAGGTGCCCATGTCGAGTACTTTCGAGGCATCCGAAACCCCATCGGAGTTAAAATTGGCCCGAACGCCACGCCTGATGAAGTGGTCGATTTGGTCAAGCACTTGAATCCTGAGAACGAACCAGGACGATTGACGTTGATCCATCGTATGGGCCGGCAGAAAATCGAATTCAAACTACCTCCAATTGTCGAAGCCGTACGCAAATCCGAGAGAAAAGTTCTCTGGGTGTGCGATCCGATGCACGGCAACACTATCTCGACTCAAGAGGGACGAAAGACTAGACGATTCGATGACGTTGTTGACGAACTGCGTTTGTCGTTTGGCATCCACCACGCTTGTGGCTCAAGCCTCGGTGGCGCTCATCTGGAACTTACCGGCGAGAACGTAACCGAATGCGTCGGAGGTTCTCGAGGGCTCACCGAATCAGACCTGGGCGCTGCTTACCAAACCCAAGTTGACCCCCGGCTCAACTACGAACAAGCCCTCGAGATCGCTTTTGAAATCGCAGGCAAACTCCAAGAGTTTCGCATCCCTTAGAGTTCCCTGAATCCCCATAGCTAACCGAGATCACACGCAGACGGGTCGAAATGCCAATACGATCTTTATCTTGTCAAAGGAGATGTGCTCTCCACATGCTTCTCGAATCGGTATGAGCCTGCCATAGCCGACTTTGTCGGCCGCAGCCAGCACCTCTTGTAGTTCCTGCTCGCTGACCCACGGAGAAACATCGACGATCGTTCCGTCGAGAATGCATTCGACTAAATACTTCGTCACCGTCCCCTCCGAGACATTCAGATCCATAGCAATCTGCTGCAAAGACTTTCCTTGTTTGAACCTTACACCATACGAATCCCGAAGGGGACTCGACGGAAACCGCAGAGGCTGATCCAACGGTAAGGATTTCATCGAACAGTAGGATTCAATCAGTCCAATGATCGCTCCGCCATACTGCGCAATCTGCTTGGCCCCCAAGCCAGTGACTGCGGTGAGCCGGTCGATTTGCGATGGCCTCCTGGCGGCAAGCTCCGCGAGCACACCGTCCGAAAGAACCAAGTAAGGTGCCAAATTCAATCGGTCTGCAACCTCTTGTCGCCAGTCCATAAGCCTCTCAAGTAGCAAGTTGTCATAAGTAAACCTTGCGATCGATCGAGTCTGCTCCCTTTGACTCGAAACAACGGTCCGAACAAGCACCGGAACATAATCCCCAAAAAGAACCTCCTTGGCCTTAGACCCAAGCTTGAGCAACGGGTAGTTGGACTCCAATTTCACCAAGAGAATATGATTGTGGATCAATTGCTCAATCCAGTCTCGAAGCTCACTTCGCGAATGCCCCTTAAGTATGCCAAACGTACTCAGGGACTCATGACCACGTGACTTGATCTCCTTGCTGTTACTGCCAACCAACACATCTATAATTGCATTCATGCCAAAACGTTCTCCCATGCGGTGGACACACGAGAGAATCTTCTGTGCGATGACCTTGCTGTCTTTGACAACATCAAGCTCCCCGAGACACACATCGCAAGCCCCACAGTTGTCGCTGGGGTAAGTTTGACCAAAGTATTCGACAATCCTGCGATGGCGACATACAGGCCGCTTGCAAAACGCAGCGATCTCGTCCACCTGCTTGAGCTGAGATGCAAGCCATTCCTCAGAGCATTGGCCATCTTTCGGCGAGTTCATCAAGAGCGCTTTCAGAGAGTTCACGTCGCTCATCGAATACAAAAGGGTGCATTCTGCATTCAATCCGTCTCGACCCGCACGGCCCGTTTCCTGTTGATAATGCTCCATCGATTTTGGAATCGACGCATGGATAACAAAGCGCACATTCGATCGATCGATCCCCATCCCAAAGGCTACAGTGGCAACCACAACTTGAACCTTCTCGTTGACAAACGCTTCCTGAGCCCTCTGACGCTGCTGGCTGGTAAGCCCGGCATGGTAAGCCACCACGGAATAGCCCGCATCGCTCAGGGCAGTTGCGAGTTGATCGACATCGCTGCGACGCGTGCAGTAAATGATCCCGCCGGCCGAAGGCCCGGTCGTCCTGCGATGCCTATCTATGATCTCTCGACACTGCGCCGATACATCCACCTTTGGAACGATTCGGTATGTCAAATTCGGTCGATCAAAGGAACTCACAGAGACCGAAGGCGATTTGAGCTGTAGCTGCTCTAAAATGTCCTGACGAACCCGCTCGGTAGCCGTTGCCGTCAGAGCCATGAACGAAGCCTCCGGGAATCGCTTTCGAAGCTCCGAGAGCTGCCGATACTCAGGCCGGAAATCGTGCCCCCACTGCGAGACACAGTGCGCCTCGTCGATCGCAATCATCGGAACCTGATTCCCTCGGAACAATTCCACGAAATCGTTCTGCAATGCCCTCTCGGGGGATGCGAAAAACAAACGGATCCGCTGCTGCTTGAGTTCCTCGGCCAACTCCCTCTTCTCTTGAAGAGACGCCGCCGAATCCCATCTTGCGGCCGGAATCCCCAACTGTCGCAACCCATCAACCTGGTCCTTCATCAACGCGATCAAAGGGCTGATGACAATCGTACATCCCCCTCGGAATACCGCCGGCGCTTGATAGCAAAGCGACTTGCCACCCCCTGTGGGCATCACCACGAGCGCATCACGCCTCTGAAGGGCCGCCCCGATCGCTTGTCCCTGAGAGTCCCTCAACTCTGAAAAACCCCATAGCTCCCGAAGCATCTGGAAAAAACTTGGCGGAATCATATTGGACATGGATAGAACCTCCCTGCTAACACGGAACAAAACAGACATTGACCCAAGGTGTATTACGCCCCAGATGCCTGTTATTGAATCGCAGGACCGTGACACGTCTGGTCACAGGTGATCAAAAAGTTCCAAAAAATCCCCGGCGACAACAAGGAACCCACTCCACCTCCTTGTTCCGCGGTCTCGATTTAGATCATGTTCCTGAAAGACGTGCTCCGTATCTGATCCGCGCTATAGTCGGTCGTCGCAAAGTCATTGGCAACCGTCCCTCCAATAAACCAATCTGTTTCGGCTTGGCCAAACAACTGGTCGACCGCGTTGTCATCGTTGAGCGTTCGTCCCGTCGTGAACTCCAGCCCTCGCAAGAAGAAATTCTCGTTCAGACGACTGGCCGACGGACTGACATTCGAGAGATTGTTGTACCGCTCCTGGATACTTGAACCAACACCCGTCCTTGACCATTCACTCAATACCCCAATCATCGCCGTCAAATTGGTGTCGAATGTTGTCCGACCACCAATAACAATGTCCTCGCCACCGCCCCCTTCGAGCCGATCGAGCCCAAGCCCACCGACCAAGACGTCCCGTTGATTGCCACCATAGAGCAAGTCATTGCCGCTGGTTCCACTGACCAACATACCTCGAGTATTGCTCGCGCGAAGCGTATCGGCTCC
>JBJTAQ010000911.1:0-1443 GCA_046090945.1 Pirellula sp. | reverse complement strand
CAGATCAGACAGATCAGACAGATCAGACGCCGCGCGAGCGGGCCCTAGCCTGGGCCCGTCGCGCCGTTGAGGTCGGCAACCTCGTGACGCGCCCCCGCGGAACACTTTCGGGCGAACGGCTCGTGGAATACCAGCGATCGGTCGATCGCAAAGCCAGCCAGCTTCTCGAACGCGTGATCCTACCGGGCCAATGGTACCTGGTCCGTTGGGGTGGAACCCGAAAAGGCTCGGGCACGTTTTACACCAAGCCCCAGTTGGCGATCCCGACGGTGGCTCGGACCCTCGAACCCCTCGCCTACCAAACCGCCCCAGCAAAGCCGCTTCCAGCCGAAGGCTTCACCAGCTCCTTGCCTGGCGAATATTTGCAGAACCCGAACACCGGGCATCTTCACCAAGGTGTCTTGCAAAACACCGCGCCGCAAATCAGTAGCATGCTGCCTGGTGCGGCCCAAGTCGAGTTGGTCCCACGCTTGCCCGAGGAAATTCTGTCTTTAAAAGTCTGCGATCCGGCATGCGGATCGGGCACCTTTCCACTCAATGCATTGAGGTACCTGACCGAAGCCCTCTACGAGTCGCTCCAGTACCATCAGCGGTTCGAGTATTACGCCGATCGCACCGTCATCGACTTGATCGTCGACAGCCAGACCCAGCAGACGTTGGCCGACGAAAAACTCCCGTGTCGCCCCGAGGACAACGACTTCGAGGCCCGCACCAAAGCCGTCTTGCGGCGCTACGTCGTCGAGCGTTGTATTTACGGGGTCGACCTCGATCCTCTGGCGATCGAGCTGTGCCGATTGAGTCTATGGATCGAGACCCTCGATCCACGATTGCCGTTTACTTTTTTGGATCACAAGATCAAGTGCGGCAATTCGCTCGTCGGTACATGGTTTGATCAGTTCATGCACTATCCAGCCATGGCTTGGATGCGCGAGGGTGGGGACAAGACCCACACCAACGGAGTCCACTTCAAAAAGGACTCCTGGACCAAACAGATATCCAGCCGAGTCAGCGATGTGAAAAACAAATTGATCGACTTTATCGACAAGCAAGAATACTTGAGCACTGGCGAGGACCTCGACCAAGTCCAAACGGCCCACGACGATGCCGAGAAGGCACTCGCTCGAATCCATGCGATGGGAGTCCACGAGGCCCAGGAGCGAGCCCAACAGTACCATGATCTGACACGCAGCGAAGCTTTTCAAAAGGCCAAGTTCTCGCTCGATCTATGGTGTGCTTTATGGTTCTGGCCCCCTGAGTCGATCGAGCATTGCCCATTGCCCAACGAATTCCATGCAGGTCAGTTGCCCGGGGATGCCGCCTCTATCGTCCGGCAGGTTGCAAGCCATTGGCGATTCTTTCATTGGCAGATCGAATTCCCCGACGTATTCAGCAAGAACGACGATGGGTTCGATGCCATTTTGGGCAATCCACCTTGGGACATCG
>JBJTAQ010000910.1:0-9327 GCA_046090945.1 Pirellula sp. | reverse complement strand
CTCTCGTTGAGTTCGGGACTCGACTGCTCGATGTGCTTGGCCAATTGGATCGGATCCTCCTTACGCCACAGCCGAGCGATACCGAACCATAGACCAGTACCAATGCTCAGCGCATACATGCCGATACTCAAAATGTATCGAGTCGGATCATCGATCCATCGGAGCGTATCGAGCAGTACGATGATCGATGCACAAGCGATCATGCACAGAATCGCCACCGCGAGACCTTGGACGAATAGGATCGATGCTTGCCGAATTCCGAAGCGGCTAACCCACGACTGGATTTCTTGCCGGTGCGGGTTGGTAGCAGTGCGATTAGGATCGACCGAGTCGATGGATGCTACGGTTGTACTCATTAGATGAACCCTGCACGTTTCCTGAGGTACCATTCGAGGGCCAGCAGCGTCATCACGGCTAGGAACCATGGATAACTCTGCCACAACAACGTCCGAGATTGCTCGATTTTACCAGTCCGCAGTGCCTGGAGCGATTCATTCACTCGATCGGCTTGCGATTCGTCGTAGTATTTACCACCTGTAGTTTTTGCGATTTGTTCAAGCACACTTCGATTCGAAGCAAGGACTTGCATTTCCAAATCCTGCGGCGGATGAACGAGGAACTCGGTTTCCAAATCGAGAGCTTCGGTCGGCATTCCTGGAACCTCTAAGCGGACTTGGTAGCGTCCTGCCAGGAGGCCGCTGGCAAGTCCTGAGACCATTCCCGAACCTTCGGCCTCTTCGACCAAGGGGATACTTTGGACCCGAACCCCGTTTTGCTCAATGATTGCCAAGACCCTTGCACCCGACAATGGCTCTTGCTGGGCATTTCTGAGCCGAGCACGGATCGGAACCGGCTTGGCAAAATCGTAGACACGATCTCCGGCATCGAGACCGACGTAGTCGTTTTCTACGGCGTACGGCGGGGGCATCGTCCATTGCGCAAGTTGGTTCCAAAATCGCTGATGGTACAGATCGGCAACGTTGTAACGCCATCTCCAAGTTTCATCGTTGGCAAGATAGACGACGCGACCTTGGCCGCTGCGTCTACTGACAATCATCGGATACTGCCCGGTTTCGTTCTTGCCGCTGACCATGACTTCGGCACCCGGTGCTGATCGCACGCGTCGAGCCGAACGCGGGGCTGGAAACGCCTCCCACAGTCGTCTGTTCTCCCCGGTGTCTTGCTCGAATGCAAAGGCTCGCTGCTCGACGGCAGCAGGTTCGAGTTCCAGACCGGTGACCGTCAGCGGCGCGGTTTCGTTTTCGATGAATGATACTGGCAACCAGTCGACTTCCTTATTCTCTAGGACCCCGAGCGGTTTGTCCCGACCGCTATCGATGAGAATCAATCCACCTCCAAGATCAGCGATGTAGTCCGAGATCCAGCGCAATTGGGTTTCGCTCAACGCGTTGAGGCTATCGGCTGCCATGACGATCAAGTCCATACCGATGAGCTCTTCTCGCGACTTGGGAAACGGGTTTGAGTCTACCTCATCGGGCCCGAGGATCGATTTGAGTTCCCAAGCCGAATCGCGGCCGAAAGCGTTTTTCACGTAGCGAGACTCCCAGCGTCCGCGTCGGTCCATCACCAGGACTCGATTCTTGCGAATCACACCCCAAAGAGAGGATTCAAAACCGTCGTTTTGATCCGATGCATCTTGGCCTTCATAGAGAACCTCGAACTGCAAATCAATCGGGATTGCTTTGGATCTCGATGCTGATTGCTGCGCGGAAAAGAGTTTATCGCCAGCGATTCGATACTCGATCGTTTTGGTGGGATTGCCGTCGGCTTCGAGCGATTTGCTCCACAGGACCTGTCCAGCCGAGCGAATCTCGATGCGGTACTGACGGCCGGCCGGTAGCTGCTGCTTGATCGTCGCCGTTCCTTGAAGGGAATCGGCTCGAAACATACTGCGCGAATGTTCGACCGAGAGAATGCCCACGTCATCGGGTTCGGCTTGGCGTCCGTAGCCGATCGCAAAAACCGGAATCGAAGCTTGAGCGAGCCTCTGCGCGACGGAACTTGGCGACTCCCCTGCGTTGCTTTGCCCATCGGACAAAAGGACGATGGCCGCATAAGGCTTCTCCGGCGCAGTGACTTGTTTAGCATCTCCGTCGCTTTGAGCAGGGTTTTTTGAAACTCCGATCGGACTCCTGGCAAGCATCATCGATGCCAAAGCCTCTCCGATAGCTGTTTTGCTACCGCCTGTTGGAAGTTCGATCTGCGTCGGTTTCCCAGACCTATCGATGGTTGAATCCCAGACCGATCGCTTTGGATCCCCCTTCGACGCATCGGATGTGCCCTCGCTTGCGACTGTGCCAGAGCCTGAGTCCGTGTCAGAAAATGGAAAGAGCCTCAAGTGGAATCGGGTGCGCTGCTGATCAAGCCATCCGGGTTCCTTGTCCGAATGGCTGCTGAGCCATTGTTCGGCGCGATCGAGTCGGCTCTGCTGTGCGGTGTCACTCTCCTTGAGCTCCATGCTACCGGAGGTATCGACCAAGACCGCGATACGACTGAGTTCGCCGGAGACCCACTCTCGCACCCAGGCTGGGCCGGCGAGCATCCACAGGATTCCGCCTAAGGCTGCCGCGCGAAGTGTGGGCAATAACCAATTCAGCGGCGCTCTGGCGTAACGTGATTCTCGAAAGTACCACGACCAAACCAACGCCATCGCCACCAACGACACAGGCAGCATCAACCATACAGGCAGCAAGCCATTGAATTCAAATCGGCTCACGCTGCACCTCGTTTGCTGCTGGGCAACGACGGGCTCTGCAACGAGGTCGTCGCCGATTGCGATCTCCGGGGTGAGAGAGACTGCTGCAAAAAGATCTCGGCAAGAAACATCGCGAGGAGTCCAAGCCAGAACCAAGTCCAAAGCTCCTTGCCGATGGAGTTCGATCGCTCCTTGTCGAGCCATTGGCCTGCGTCGTTATGGACCGAGGCCCCAGCCGACTTGGCAATCGAACCGAGTTCCTCGGGAGCCAAGAGCGTTTTGCTGAGTTCCTGCTTGCGATCGATCGGTGGGGTCGCAAACCCGCGATACAGGCGTACGTCGCCCGCGATCGCCTGTCCAATCCCATCGAGCCGAGTTGTCCCAAGTTCTATTGGATTGGGTAATGCATTCGGCATCTTGGCGTCGGCCGAAACCTCTCGCATCGCGGCCCCCGGCATTTGCACAGAAAACTTGGTGGAAAATGAGCTCTCGACCCAATTCTCACCCAGTGATGTTTCTTGCCAGCCAGTAGGCCAGCCGATGGCGGTGGTCATCATGCGTTGAACCAGCGGCAGGAACACTGGCAGGGAGGGAAGATTGCTGTCGTAGTCATCGCAACCGCTGGTCATCCAAAAGCATCTGCCTGCACCGATCGTGACACTCACTAAGAAGGGTTGGTCGTCTTGGTAAACGATCGAGGTTACGGGAGCAAGGTTTTGAGTGTCGTCGACTTTAAGTGTGTTTCTTGCTGCGAAGCGAACCGAGCCGAGCGAATCAAGCGAGGCTTTAGAGAGTTCAAACGCGGGATTCGACGTCGGCTTGATGGTGCCTTCCCAGGCTGTGCGAGGAGTGAAGCTACCTATACCGAGCCCACCTTCGCCAATGCGTTCCCAAGCATTGAGTTTGTCGACTTGGACTTTATCCCCAAGGCAAAAGACCAGACCGCCGCCCCGTTCGACGAATGCTCGCAGCCACTTGCGCTGGTCCGGGTTCAGGTCCGCTACATTGCAGCAGATCACTCCCTGGAAGTCTTTGAGCATCGCTTCGTTCCAAGCTCCGGGGTCGACGACGTTGGTGGTGAACAAATCCCCTGGTTCGCCTCGGAGCAGCGAGAAAGGCGTTAGTGCCAAGCGGACGAAGTCCGACTCGCTGTTCATGGCTTCGCGTTTGCGATCCCCATCGATGATCAGGATCTTTGCAGGCTCTCGGACTCGCATCACTCTTGTGATCGAATGATCTCGGGGGTTGGCGTCGTCGAAATCGGCGAAGACTCTCAGGAGCGTGTCTTCGGCCTTGGTAGGTGACCAGTTGAAACGGACCGTTGACGTGGAATTGGCTGCGAGGGAAACCGACTGACGTTCGACTTCCTCGAGACCTTCCATGAGCACCACGGGAACTTGGAGAGGCTCCTGCGAATCGTTCTGCAGAGTCGCCACAAGAGCCAGTTTACCTTGTGGGGCAACTTGTGCAGGAATCGATTCGAGACTCAGCAGCGCTACGTTGGACACTGAAGTTGAGTCGGCAGGCGGTGTGGCCTTGAGGAAACTCCAAGCGATTGGGACTGTACGGCTGGCGAGTTGTTTAGCGATATCGCCCGAGAGATCCTGCTGTGCGGTGTTCCACTCGGAGGCTTGGAAGTCCGAGACCAGCAGCAGGTGGCGTCGGGGGTTGGCACTCTTTTCTAGCCAGTTGGCAGCTTCACGGGCTCCATCGGCAAGATCGAGTCGACCGGCCGATTCGTTTCGATCGTTGAGTTCCAAGAGTCTTTTAGAGAGTTCCCCGGGTTGATGTTCGGCCCACATTTGGATCGGCTTACCCCCGAGGATGACCGCAGCATCAGAACCAGCGGGAAGTTCTTCGAGGATCTTTTGAAGCTCGAAGACCGCTTGCTGGAGTCGACTTCGTTTCTCTCCTGGTCGACCTGGTTGCTGATGCACATTTTGCATCGAGAGAGAATCGTCGAGCAGGATTGCTAGGCTCATGGGTGTGGTGCCTGAGGTATCCTTCCAAGACTGCATCAGGGGTCTTGCCATGGCCAGTGCGAGCAAGACGGGGATCAAGCAGCGGATGAGCAAGAGCAGCAGTTGTTTCCATTGAATCCGCCTGGAATTGACTTTGACCGATGCGTCCAGAAACTGCATCGCACCCCAATCGATCGTCAGGTATTTGCTTCGATTGAGCAAGTGAATGATCAGAGGGACCGAGAAGGCAGTCGCACCAAAGGCTAGCAGTGCGTTGAGAAACGTCATGCTTGCCCCCGATGTGCGATGTAGGTGGCCAGGACTGAGCTGAAAGACTCGCTGGTTCGGACAGGGATCCAGTCGATTCGATTCTGCTTGCAACCGTTTTGGATCGCCTCTTGATGCTTTTTGAAATTCTCAAGGTAGGTCTGACGCAGACTCATAGGGTCGACCAGCAATTGCTGTTCTTTGAGTTCCAGCGATCGAAAGAGGGTTCGGTTCTGGAATGGAAAGTCGACTTCGTCATCATCCATGATTTGGAAGAGCAGGATCTCTTGGTAGTTTGCTCGTAGCATCGAGAGGCTCTTGAAGAGAGCTTCGGCATCCCCAAAGCAATCCGAGAGCAGGATGACAAAACCGCGTTTGCGGCAGATACTCAGGAGTTGATGCAGGACACCTCCGAGTTCCGTTTCCCCTTGGCATTGCGAGTTGGCTAGAGTCTCCAAGCAGACTCTCAGGTGGTTGGGTCGGGACCGCGGGGGGATATGTTTTCGGATGGCGGTATCGAAGGTGACCAGACCGACCGAGTCTTGTTGCGATACAAAAAGATACGCCAAACAGGAAGCCAGGCGAATCGCGTAGTCGTGTTTCGTAAGCTGGTTGGATCGCGAGCCGCTGTAGTTCATCGAACCGCTTTGATCGACGACCAGAGTGGCACGGACATTGGTTTCGTCTTCGTATTGACGAATATAGAGCCGGTCGGTTTTGCCGAAGAGTTTCCAGTCGATCGAACGGATCTCATCGCCGTGCACGTAGGGGCGATGTTCCTTAAAGTCGACGCTTGCTCCAATATGCCGAGAGCGATGAATACCGCCGGTGACCCCTTCGACGACATCCCTTGCAAGCAGTTGCAACGCAGAGACTTTTTCGATGTCGGTCGGCTTGAGCCAACGAAACAGCGGGTTGGAACTCACGGAGGCTCTCGATCAGTTGGGTAGGCAGGTTCGGATCTCATAGGCGGGGGAGAGGATGTTCATGATACCATCGTCGAGGACTGAAATCGAGAAAAGCGGACCTAAAGCTTAGTTTGCTGGGTTTCTCATGAGGTACGCGGCCACCGATCTGATTTTTCAATCCTACGGAGGCCATTCTCCGTGGTCCTCTGTGGCTCCGTGGTAAAAAACAATCGATGCGGGGGCGAAGGGACATTTTCGGATTTCCCAATCCCAAGTGTCCCGGCGGGACTTGCCCGAACCCCGATTGGTTGTTAAGCTAGCCCCCCCTTGACGTAACTTTTATTAGATTTTTCACAGGGACTATTTCCACAGGGGCTTTTTCGTGGGTGTAAAGAAAACTGGACGTGGACGACGTAAAATCGGGCGCAAGAAACGACGCATGCGAGCCCGGATCCGTCATCGCAAGAAATAGTCTTTTAGAAGAAACAGTCTTTTAGAGCTGGCCTCTGGATACGGACCTCTGAGATAAACCTCATTCAGTGAGTGTTTTTTCTTATGCAACGGGCCCTTCATCTCTTCTCATACTTCGGGGCGGTTCTCTCCGCCCCAAGGTTGGTATAGTTTTCCTACCTAGCCCAGCCGACCTAAACGGCGAATTCGCCAATTTTGGTCAAGTTTTCTTGAGGTTTTAGCCCATTGTGAAACTATACTATTCCCCAGTGCCGATGACGTAGCACGATGTCTGGGATTCTCTCATGGGGCTTACCGTGCAAGTTTCAACCGTTTTCAAAGTTCAATCGATCCGAACCTGGCTGGCAAGCACTGCGTTTGCTTTGGCCTTCGGGGGGCTGGCCTTTTGTCAAAATGCTCCGAGCACCTTCGACAACGGACTCGGGTTGGCGGGCCGAAAACTAGCCGATGGAGTCCTGACGGTTATCCCACCGGATCAGAATGCTGAAGACACCGCACTGGGTCCTTTCGACTTGGATTTCGTGGCCAAGCACCCAGAACTCAACTGGAGCGCTCCGGATTTTCCAAACAACCAACCGAACTTTGCTTCTCCTGCGGAAACACTGCTGGCACAATCCAAAAACGTCACCTTCCGCCATCCGGTATGGGGTCTGGAATTCGCCTTCAAACCGATGCGTTTGATCGAGGTCGACATCCCGAATGCTGCGGGTGTGATGGAGAAAAAGACCGTTTGGTACCTTGTCTACCGAGTTCGATACACCGGCAACGACCTGCAACCGGCGATCAAAGACCTGTCGGATTCCGAAGCGGTTCCGGGGGAACCCAGACGCGTCCAGTACGACTCGGTCCGATTTATACCGCGATTCACTCTGTTGTCCAAAGAACGCCGTTTGGCCATGGATCCCCAAATCCTCATGCCAGCCGTCCAAGCGATCGCGGCCAAGGAGCGGGTGCCAGGCGGTAGGCTGTCTGACCACATCGAAATCGCTCGCCAGGAAATGCCCGTGAGCAAGGGTCCCGACGATGGTATTTGGGGCGTAGCGACCTGGACGGACGTCGACCCGCGATTAGATTTTTTCGCCATCGATGTTCGCGGGTTGACCAACGCTTATCAAATCCAGGTCGACTCGGGGAACGAGAAAAAGTATCTCCGAAGAACCCTGAGGATTTACTTCTGGCGTCCCGGTGACGCTCTGGATGTGGCAAGGGACCGGATTTACCTTGGGCCACCGGCCTACGAGGACCCAGCCCGGGTCAACTACTATCTGCAGCAATTCGGGCTGAAAGAACGCCTTGATTATCAGTGGATTTACCGCTAGAATCTCGCTCCCGCGTTCGGGCAAATCGCCGAGTTTTTTCGCTTTTTGTCTTGAACCAACCCACTGCTATCACGGAATTTCCATACCACTCCATTCCCAATTAGTTACCTGAACAACCGCGAATCATGGCACACAAAAAAGGACAAGGATCGACTCGCAACGGACGCGATTCCAATGCTCAACGATTGGGTGTTAAGAAATTCGGTGGAGAGCTGGTTGCTCCAGGGAATATTCTCATCCGCCAAGTGGGGACCAAGTGGCGACCCGGCCGCAATGTCGGCATGGGTACTGATTATACGATCTTCGCCCTGATTGACGGAAACGTCTATTTCGATCAAGAAGGCCGTCGGATCAACGTCAAGCCTTTGGCAAACTAAGCGATCTCTCAGCGCTGCTGCTGGAGGCATCCGCTATGTTTGTCGATCGAGTTGAAATCGAGATCATTGCGGGTAGAGGCGGAGATGGCTGCATGGCCTTCCGCAGAGAAAAGCATGTGCCCCGCGGTGGTCCCTGTGGTGGTGATGGAGGCGATGGTGGTAGCATCATCATCCGCGCCCGATCAGGTGTCAATTCTCTGGTCTCATTCGCTCACCAACGCCATTGGCGTGCCGACCACGGTTCACCTGGGCTAGGTTCTGATTGCCACGGGCGCAACGGCAAAGACCTGGTTCTAGATGTCCCCCCCGGAACGGTCCTGATCGACAAAGAATCGGGGCTGGAACTTCGCGACTTGGTCAACGACGGCGATCAAATCATAGCCGCTCGGGGCGGCAAGGGTGGTTGGGGTAACACTCACTTCAAGTCGTCGACGAATCAAGCTCCCCGCGAGACAACCTCCGGTGGGATGGGTGAAACTCGACGATTGATCCTCGAGCTCAAATCGATCGCCGATGTGGGTCTTATAGGCATGCCCAATGCAGGCAAGAGCACGATGCTCTCACGCTTGTCCCGCGCACGCCCGGAGATCGCTGACTATCCGTTCACCACCAAATTTCCCAACTTGGGGTTGGTACAAGCCGATATGGATCGAAGTTTTGTCCTGGCCGACATACCTGGATTGATCGAGGGTGCGGCCGAAGGACATGGGCTCGGCCATGACTTCCTGCGTCACATCATGCGAGCCGGGATCTTGGTTCACTTGGTGGAACCTTTACCGATGGATCAGTCCGATCCGATCCTCAATTACAAAACCATCCGCAACGAACTCGCGCACTACAGCCAAGAGCTAGCCGATCGCCCCGAGATCGTCGTGGTAACAAAAGCCGAACTGCCTGGTGCCTCGGACATTCACCAAGCTTTATCGCAAGAACTCAGCAGAGATGACATTCACCTCGTCAGCGCTGTTACCGGTTCTGGTTTGCGTCAGTTGGTCCAGCGTATCGCCGATCTGTTAGCGGAGTATCGATCCGCAGCCAAATAGCAGCTTCCAGCAAATGATCCTCGTCGACATCGGAAACAGTGGCCTGCGGGCTTGCAAAAGCAACTGCGATCGCAAAGTCGATTTTTCCACTGCAAAAATATTCGGGCCGGTTGTGAAACTCTCTTGGAGTTCGATCGGTCAGAGAATTAACAAGAATCGTCCTGATCCGATTCATTCAGAGCATCGCCGGTGGACTCATATCGATGACGAGCAAGCTTACGAGTGGCTCGTAGAACAGGTTGCCAGCCAGGATCATGCGGTCGAT
>JBJTAQ010000909.1:0-1151 GCA_046090945.1 Pirellula sp. | reverse complement strand
CCAGGGGGCCTTAAGCCAACGTACTTGAAAGACCATGGCATCGAGGTAATCAATCCCAAACTCGACGACGATATGTTGAGGACTGTCCTGTTTGCTGCAACCCCAATGTTATTTTTGTAGATGTCGACGGACAAGGGAATGTGTCGGTGTATGCTCAGCCCGAGCAGGATCGAGATGAACATTAATGACTGACAAACTACAGTAAGCCCATATCTTTTTGGCTGCTCCCAAACTTGCCGGTATCGACATCGTGCTTGTGGAGTAGTTCAAGGTACAGGTTGCACAACGGTGTGGCCTGTTCGAACGTTCGATAACCCTGGTGCCGATATCCTCCACCAGCAACCATAATGGGCAAATGATTGCAAGTATGATTGGATGAATCCCCGAAGTTGCTACCGAAAACGATGGTGGTGTGATCCAGCAAGCTCCCGCCCCCCTGCTCTTGAATATGATCGATATCCCAAAGGAATTGATCGAAGTGCTTCAAGATATCCCTTTCTACACAACTGAGATTCGAGAGGACTTGCGGGTTCCCTCCGTGATGGGACAACGTGTGCCAGCCACCGACGGCACCAGGCACCTTGATCGCACCGTAGATCCAGTCCATCGACAAGGTGATGATTCGTGTTGAATCGGTTCGGAAGGCGAGTTTGGCAAGCTCGAACAGGTTCTGTATTTTGGTAGAGAACTCGTATTCTCTATCTATGCTGAGCGAATTGATAACCTTAGGCTTTTCCGTGTTCAACCAAAACTTTTCCCGATCCAACTGAGTCTCTAGCTCGCGAATGACACTGGTGTAGGTGTCGAGTTTTGCAGGGTCGCTGGAGTCTCGACGAAGTGTCTCCAGATCTCGACGCAGAGCCTCGAGCACCAGCGTGTCGCTCGCCAGTCGCTGACGCTTGGCTTGCGCATCTTCAGCACCAAAGAGCATTTCGAAAATCTCATGCTCGTCGTGCATCGGTGGAATCGCAACACCGCGATCGTTCCAACTGCAGCCCCAACCTCGGTCGTAGATGCTGAAACTCAAAAAGGGGAAACGCGTTTGGGAACCCATCGTGCTGACGAGCACTTGGTCCAGCGAAATACCGTTGATAAAGTTCGATGCTTCGGGATTGGGCTTGCCAGTTAAAAACGATTTTTCAGAGTCGTGA
>JBJTAQ010000908.1:0-1217 GCA_046090945.1 Pirellula sp. | reverse complement strand
ATCGAACGGCGATGTATCTGGCGATCTTGGGACTTGCCCTACTGTGGCTCGCATTCTACTGCCTGCGACTTCGCAGCATAAACAAGGGGCTTGAAACCCAATTGAAACTCGCGCGCGAGGATTATGTTCATGCGAGATACGATTTTTTAACGGGACTACTCAATCGACGGGGACTAGATGAGGTGGTTCGTGAGTCGCTCATTCAGTTCCAAAGGCAAGTCGATACGGGATCAGAACCCGAGCATTACCTAACTATAGCCATGCTGGATCTAGATCAATTTAAGCAGATCAACGATCGGTATGGTCACTTGGGCGGAGATCAAGCTTTGGTCGAGTTTTCCAAACGCCTTCTTTCCAAGTTCACGAATCAAACAGGCGAATGCGTCGCTCGAATAGGAGGAGAGGAATTCCTCGTGCTATCGCGCAATTCAACGAACGCACTGAATATCCGAATGGACCAGTTTGTACAATCGCTAAGTCTTGAACCGATCCGTATATTCAACGATGCAGTACCACTCAGCAGTAGCGTCGGTGTCGCTGGATTCATACCTCACGAATCGCTAGAGACGTGGATGTATCGCGCTGATCAGGCGTTGTACAAGGCCAAGCAACAAGGAGGTAATCGGGTTCTTGTTGCTGGTTGAGTGCCATTTGGCTCAATGCCCCTCCCACTTGGTCGCTAAAATGCATTATTATTGCCGCAATTCGCGGTATGGTAGTACTCGTAAACACACCCATCGAGGCAAAGAATGTCCAACGAGCGCTGGAAAGTTGTCATCACCGATCTGATCGTCGAGCCACTGGACTTTGAGCGGGATGTATTGCAAGATGTCGCCGATGTCGTCGCGCTCGATGCAATGCAGGAATCGGAACTTGTGGGACAAATCGAAGATGCCGATGCGATCATGGTCTATCACTACTTCAGATTCACGAAATCGAGCATCGAGCGGCTTGAGCGATGCAAGATCATTGTCAGACCCGGAGTTGGGTACGACGGGATCGATATCGTAGCGGCACGCGAGCGAGGAATCCCCGTATGCAATGTACCCGATTATGGTACTGAAGAAGTCGCCGATTCGGCGGTCGGTATGGCAGTTGCACTATCCCGAGGGACCCATTTTCTCAACAGCCGACTCAAACGAGGCCTCGGAGCATGGAATGTCGACCAAGCTCTCCCGGTACCCAGACTCCGCAAAAAGGTCTTCGGCATCGTTGGT
>JBJTAQ010000907.1:0-1937 GCA_046090945.1 Pirellula sp. | reverse complement strand
TACCAACCAACTCGGCCAAACGACCCGAGGGGACCCGACGCAGCAAATCCATTTGAAAGAAACGGTCCTGGGCATGAACAAAACCTAATGCGTAAGCGGCATCGGCCCGACTGGTTGCGTGGATCGTGGGGATTCCCAAACTATCACGATCGATCTTGACTGTCTGCTGGACGTGCGACGTGGCATGCTGACCGTTCAAATGAGGCAGGCTCGATCGAAACTTGTAGGTGCCAATTCCGGTGAGTCCAACGGCCAGAAGACCGCTAGCAAGCAGCGTACGTTTAGCAGCCCGTCGGAAGCGTTTAGGTTTGTGTTGGTGTTTTGAATTCATCGACAAGCCTCGACAGTGGACAATGTACAGTGGAGAGTGTTCAGTGCCTGTGGCCTAGTTGGCACCGTGCTACGATCCGGCAAACTCGATACGAGCAAGGACTTGTCATTGTAGATGAAGGTCGAGTTGGGTTAAAGTTGCGGGGGCGCAGAAGACTAAAATCCCGATTTATTGCTTGGTTCGAGGACCGTTGAGAAATCTGCCGATCCAGGTGTTACGGACCAACAGTTGGTAGCTCAAGAGCAACAATCCGATGCTCACTCCACTGATAAGGATTAATTTCAAAAAACCGTCCCAAGCGAAGCCTGCCATCTTCGATTGAACGAGGATTACCAGAGGCAGGTGGGCGACGTAAAGCCAATACGACGAGTCCGATAAATAGCGTATTGAGGCTTTCGGTTCACGGAACAGGTGCTGGAACAAACCGATGCACGCAAGGGACATCCACCAGGCAAAGAGCGACTGGGTCAATGCGGATAAGTTTCGCACGCTGGTGGCTGGGATCCACGAGTCTCGAATACCCCAGGTTCCCAGATTAATTTCCAGGGCGATTGGAAACAGCACGAACATGCTCAGTGGGAGCATCCATGGCCATGTGCTACCCAAGCGTGCCCGTCGGTCGCCAGTGGTTGGATCGCCGGAAGTTGGGTCGAGAGAAAGGTAGTGGACTATCCCGAAACTGAAGAAGATTGCGTAGTAAATAAAAACATGAGGTGCTGGAAGAAAGCCGACCGATGTATCCGGACCAAACATGTACCCCAAGGCCTCCATGCGATAGATAGGAAGCATGGTGATGACGATCCAGATAAACAATGCTAGGGGGGAATCGAGTTTCCAAGCCTTCCAATTCACTGGCTGGCGGGTCCAGATCGAGCGTACTGGATTCATCACAGCCACGAGGATAACAAAGCAGACGACAAGCCACCACAGGAACCAAAGAAACCAGAGATAGGAAAAGGCTGGGTAGTTTTTGAGGAACGAACCCAGGGCACGAAGTCTTTCCTGAGAGGTTTTCGAATTCGTTGGGAGTGTCGAAGCGTCTGGCTTGCCTGGGGCTGGGACATCGAGCGATGCAATTTGGTTCTCGATGAGTTGTCTACCATGCTTGACATTCGCAGGATCTCCTTCCACCAGTAGCAGACCTGCGATAAAAGGTACAAAAGCAGGATCAACGCGCAGACTGTCGATGGGAGTTTCCCCGTTAAGATTCTTCTTGCGATAGTCTGCGTTGTTTTGGAGCAAGCACTCGACGATGGTAGGACGCCCAAAGAACATGGCTGAGTGAAGCGCGGTGTTTCCGTCGGGGTTTGCTATATTCGGGTCACAACCTCGCTGGAGCAAGAGGTGCAAGCTGCTAATGTCATCGTGGATGGCCGCCCAACTCAGGGTCGTGATCTTGAATTCAGGATGGAGATCGTTCCACTGGTAGCCTCGATCCAGATGGGCTGTGACCGCATCGATGCGGTGGTGTCGGATCGCCGCCCAGATGTTTGCCTCGGCCGGCACTTTCAAGACATTTTCCATGCGGCGCTGGTTGCCTTCGATCGACGCTCTTAGGATGGCAAAATTGCAAAGAGGCACTAGGCTGATTGCCCCGACCAGGCAT
>JBJTAQ010000906.1:0-2926 GCA_046090945.1 Pirellula sp. | reverse complement strand
AAGCGATACGGTTTACGATGGTCGGCTCGGAAATAACGGCTGGCTCCAAGAGTGCCCCCATCCGGTAACCAAGTTGACTTGGGACAACGCGGCGATCTGCAGTCCTTCCACAGCCAAGGCACTGGGGCTCAAGCAAGGCGAACTGGCGGTTCTAGCGGTTGGAGATTCCAAGGTTAAACTCCCTGTTTTTGTCGTTCCAGGACACGCCGAAGGCTCCTTTACGGTCAACTATGGATATGGCCGTTCCAAGGAATTTGGCGGAACTATCTCTGGTGCTGTCGGAACCGATCTATCGACATTCCGAAGGTGGGATCAAGCTGCCATCTACAATGGCGTGACTGTCAAAGCTACAGGCGAACCCTATCGGCTGGCCACAACCCAAGACCACTTTGCTCTCGATGACATGGGGATGTCGGAAACCGCCAAGCGGGCACCGCAACTGGTTCGAGAAGGTACCTTGTTTGAATACGCATCCAACCCGGCCTTCACCGGCGAGGTGGTCGAGCATCACTTCGAGAACAAGTCGTTGTGGAAGGAGCCAGACGTCGCGCAAAACCACAAATGGGGTATGGCGATCGATCTGAACAAGTGCACCGGTTGCAACTCTTGCGTCGTGGCTTGCCAAGCCGAAAACAACGTACCTATTGTTGGCAAGGAGCAAGTCATCCGTGGTCGTGAAATGCATTGGTTGCGGATCGACAGGTACTTCCAAGCCGACGTGTCGTCAGCCAAGTCGCAGGCAAGTTTCAATCAACCGCTTGACGCAAAAGTTGTCATGCAGCCCATGGCTTGCGCGCATTGCGAAACAGCACCCTGTGAACAAGTCTGCCCGGTAGCGGCCACTGTGCACACCGAGGAAGGAATCAATGCAATGGCCTATAACCGTTGCATCGGAACCCGATACTGCGCGAACAACTGTCCGTACAAGGTTCGTCGTTTCAATTACTTCAACTACAACGACGAATACGGGTACTTCTACGGCTGGCAAGATAAACGCGAGCAAGCCTCGAAGAAGCTTCAGTCGCTGGTTCTCAACCCAGAGGTATCGGTACGCGGCCGGGGCGTGATGGAAAAGTGCACCTACTGCATC
Source organism: Pirellula sp. (assembly GCA_046090945.1). Classification (GTDB taxonomy): domain Bacteria; phylum Planctomycetota; class Planctomycetia; order Pirellulales; family Pirellulaceae; genus JBKCUI01. Next base: position 1,836 of record JBJTAQ010000906.1, on the reverse strand, counting down.
CAAAGAGTTCAGAATGGCAAGATCTACTCGAGGTCTAAGGGGGACGGCAAACTTCACGATGGTGATGTTCGATCCGCTTGCCAAGAAGCCTGTCCCACCGGAGCAATTGTTTTCGGGGATCTGAACGACAAAACCAGCCGAGTCTATGGTCTGCATCAAGACTCTCGGGCCTATGCGGTTCTCGAAGAACTGAACATCAAGCCGCGGACCTTGTATCTGTCGAGAATCCGAAACGTGCCCAAACGGCTCGCAACAGAAAGTCAACTTCACCCATCCCGACCCGGTCACGGTGGCCACCATGCTCATGCGGCAGCGGGTGACCACGCAGGTCATGGTGCCGAGCACGGACACGACCACTAGAAAACGATAGAGATCATGGCATCAGTAACTAGCTCCTACAACCCTCGCGAAATTGACAATACCGGTGAAATACCAGGTCGTCGTGCTCCGTTGATTACGGGGAATCAGACCTATACATCGGTCACCGATATGGTGTGTCGGGTGGCCGAGGATCCACAACCTCGAGTTTGGTGGATTCTCTTTGGCATGTCCTCGCTGACCGCAGTGATGTTTTTGTCGTTGATCGGATTCTTGATCTACAAAGGGGTCGGGATCTGGGGGAACATGAACCCGGTCTTCTGGGCTTGGCCCATCGTGAACTTCGTGTTCTGGGTCGGTATTGGACACGCAGGAACACTGATTTCTGCCATTCTGTTTTTATTTCGGCAGAACTGGCGTACCAGCATCAACCGCGCGGCCGAAGCGATGACGATCTTCGCGGTCATTTGTGCTGCGATTTATCCTGGGATTCACGTCGGGCGAGCCTGGCTTGCCTTCTGGCTGCTTCCCTACCCGAGTTTGAACCTTTGGATGTGGCCACAATTCCGAAGTCCTTTGCTGTGGGACGTGTTTGCGGTCGGAACCTACGCTTCGACATCCCTGGTCTTTTGGTACATGGGTATGATTCCGGATCTGGCAACATACCGAGACCGCAGCAAGTCACCTTTGCGAAGATTTATCTATGGTCTGCTGTGCTTGGGCTGGTCTGGATCGTCGAGGCATTGGTTGGTGTACGAAAAGGCTTACACCCTGCTCGCTGCACTTGCAGCACCCCTGGTTCTTTCGGTTCACACGGTCGTTAGTTTCGACTTCGCGGTTTCGCAGTTGCCCGGGTGGCACACAACTATTTTCCCTCCGTACTTCGTTGCTGGAGCGATTTTCTCCGGGTTCGCGATGGTGGTAACTCTGCTGGTTCCGATGCGAGCGATTTACAAGCTCGAGAACCTGATCACCCTGCGACACTTGGATAACATGAACAAAATCATCCTTGCGACCGGCTCTCTGGTCGGCTTGGCCTACGGGACTGAGTTCTTCATGGCATGGTACAGCCAAAATCAATACGAAAGTTTTACGTTCATCAACCGCGCTTTTGGACCCTATTGGTGGGCTTACTGGATCATGGTTACATGCAACGTAATCTCACCTCAGTTGTTTTGGTTCAAGTGGTTCCGCACGAACTTGGTTGCAATGTGGGTCGTCTCGATCTTCGTGAATATTGGGCTGTGGTTTGAACGGTTCGTGATCACGGTTACATCATTGAGCCGAGACTTCTTACCCAGCTCCTGGGGTTACTATCGCCCAACGATGTACGACGGCCTGATGTTCTTCGGAAGTTTCGGTGTGTTCTTGACGCTTTTCCTCCTCTTCTGCCGCTATTTGCCCACAATAGCCATCTCGGAAGTCAAGGGTGTGATGTCGGCTCAAGACCATGCGGATCACGTCCAAGCAGAAGTGCTCGCGGAACTCCAAGGCAAGGCTCCACAGGACGGACACGGG
>JBJTAQ010000905.1:0-3695 GCA_046090945.1 Pirellula sp. | reverse complement strand
CGTTGGCAGGGTTTCCTTGGTGCTTGAGATTGGCTCCTGCGGAAGCCGCAGCGGCTTCGACACCGCCGGAACTCTGCGGCGCAGGATACTTGGCCACGCGCGGATGTTCGAGTAGCTTTCGAATGGCTTGGGCGCGTCCATCGCCGTCGACTGGATCGGCATTCAAGTCGCCGACGACTACGAAACTGGTGTTCGGCTGCATCGACCCGCGGTTCCCTTGGTCGTCCACTAAATAAGCGCCTGTGTCATCGGCAGCGATGTAGTCCATTGTCATTCGGATCTCATCGTGGTTTCGGCACCCATTGCGATCTTCAGGACCGTCGAAGACCGGTGGGGTTGGATGGGATGCGATCAGGTGGATCGTTTGGTCGCCGATTTGGATCGGGACATCCCAATGCGATTTGGAACTCAACCGCAACTGATTCCAGACTTCATCGGAATAATAGGACTTTTGGTTCGAGGGCTCGCCATCTGGCAGCATTGGTCGGAGGGCTTGGGGCATCTGACTCCAGCGAAATTTTTGGAAGGTGCGAATCGCCTCCTGTTGGATTGGGAAACGGCTGAAGACGGCCATGCCATATTGACCCGGGTAAGTGCCGAACCCCCAAGCATCATTGGGTTCTTTTAGCTTGCCGTTGGCATCGAGATCCAGTCCTGAATCTACGCCGGTGTTGACCGGTCCAGCGAAGAAGTATTTCCAAGCCGGATCGTTGCGGCTGAGGTAGTTTTCCAGGAACAATTCAGCAGCTTGTTCATCGCGATCGATCTCGTTGAGCAGAAGGATATCCGGCCCGACAGCTTGGATGATCGCCGCGATCTTGGAAACTTGTTCGTTTCCGTTTTTCAGTTCCTCGGTCAGTTGGCCGAACGACTTGCGGTTCATCGCAGCGTTGAAGCTAGCCACACGAATCGTTTTGGCCTCGGGGACTGAAGCGGGAGTTCGGGGCACGGTCATGATTTTGTCGCTGACGGCAGTCGCTACCGTTGCAGTTTGAGCCTGGGACGCTTGCTCGGTCCCGGCCCAGGCAAGCGCTAAAGCGACCAAGGTGAGAGTTGCAGCTTGTTTTTGAAAGGGCTTGGAACATCGATTCATCGGCGGTCGCTTTCCTCGTCGGAAACTTTCTTCTCTATGGTGCGAACCAGATCGGTGGCTTCTTGGAGAGCGATCAGGATTCGTTGCAGTTGGGGCTGAGTGTCGGCAAAGTGGTCGCTCATGAACTTGGCAGCCGTCGCGTCCTTCCATCGCTCTTCGACGCTCGCCACCGCTTCACGCCAGTTGTTGAGCGAATTTTGAACTCGGCCTTTTGCTCCGACCAAATCGTTTCGGGACCGGGTGCTCATGGCTAGTGGATCTCTCGAGGGCTTAGGGTTGAATCTCTTTGGTGACGGCTTTTAATCCATCGAGGTTTTCTTTCAAGCGAGTCATGGCATCGAGGTCGGTGTGATTGAGAATACCGACCGGTCCTTGAAAGTTCAATTGGCCGATGAGTTTCAAGACTTCTTTGTCTCGGCTTCCTTGTCCGATCGGCAAGATCTTCTTGCCGACACGCTCTCCGTCGGTTTCCATGCCGTTGAGGTTGATCGCCAGGAGGTAGGGTTGGATTTTTTTGAGGATCGATTCCAGTCGATCGAGCTGGTGATGCGCATGATGGAGGTTGTAGACAATGCCGACGTTGTCCAGACCGATCGATTGGATCAATCGGATTTGGTTCTCAGGTTCGCCATACCAACCGCCGTGGTTGTACAAAGCGACTTTGCAGCCGGCTTCTTGAGCCGCTAGTGCGATCGGTCGGATGCGCTGCGTCTCGGATTCGATAAATGACTTGGCCTGCTCCTGGTTCATCTGCGGGTCGCCACCTCCGGTGACCCAAAGCTGCGGATGGATTTGATGCTTTTTGATCAGGCTTAAAATCAGCTTGGCTTCGTCGTTGAGCACGGTGGGAAACCACCAAGCGGTCATCTCGATCCCATGTTTTTTCATGGTCGTGATTTCTTCTTCGAAAGATGGAACATGCTCGGCTCGGTAGTCGTAGGCCAGTCGTTTGATGCCGAGTTGATCGAGCATTTGGGCTCGTTGCTCGGGGCCGCGTTTTTGCGAATCGAACGGGACGATACACCAGGCCACGAGGTTTGGCTCTCGGAACATTTCACTGTGGAAGGCTGCTTTGGGGGACGACTCCTGGGCGGATGCCACTGTCAGGTCGATACCGATCGAGAGTAAAAAAGCCCAGGCCAACAGGGCTAGGGGGATGTAGCGGTTGTTCATAGGATCGCAGGGAAATGAGTGGAAATTTCAGATTGCCGATATTGTAAGCTCTCGAACTGCAGTTGTGTTTCCCAGGGTTGGTGAATACATTTTCTAATTCGTTTCTCTCCCATTTTTAGTGATTTAACCCCATTTCTTATTATGGCATCAGCTACCCCCATCACGGTCGCTTACGGCGACGGTATCGGTCCAGAGATCATGGAAGCGACCCTGCATATCATCGAAGAGGCAGGCGCAAGGCTTGAAAAACATGTTATCGAGATCGGAGAGAAACAATACCTCAAGGGGAATATGGCCGGTATCGAGCCGAGCGCGTTTGAGAGTCTTCGGTCCACACGCGTCTTCCTAAAGGCTCCTATCACAACGCCTCAAGGAGGTGGGTTCAAGTCCTTGAACGTGACGACGCGAAAGGCTTTTGGTCTATACGCCAACATCCGCCCATGCTTGAGCTACGATCCGTTCATCAGGACCAAGCATCCGAAGATGGATGTGGTGATCGTGCGTGAGAACGAAGAGGATCTTTACGCAGGGATCGAGCACCGTCATACGATCGACGTAATGCAGTGCTTGAAGCTGATCTCGCGTCCTGGAACCGAAAAGATCGTTCGCTATGCGTTCGAGTATGCTCGTGCCTACGGTCGCAAAAAGGTGACGTGCTTCACCAAAGACAACATTATGAAGCTCACCGATGGTCTGTTTCATAAGATCTTTGACGAGATCGCCGCTGAATACAAAGACATCGAAAATGAGCACTGGATTGTCGACATCGGAGCCGCGAAGCTTGCTGACACACCCGAAGCCTTCGACGTTGTGGTCATGCCCAACCTCTACGGTGATATTCTGTCCGACGTTGCCGCACAAATCGCTGGATCGGTCGGGCTAGCAGGTAGCGCCAATATTGGCGACGGCTGTGCGATGTTCGAAGCCATCCACGGTTCGGCTCCACGTCGCGCCGGCCAGAACCTGGCGAATCCTTCTGGGCTGTTCCTCGGTGCGATCCAGATGCTCGTCCATATCGGACAAGCGGACATTGCCGAACGCGCCCACAACGCTTGGCTCAAGACCATCGAAGACGGAATACACACCTACGATGTTTTCAAAGATGGCATTTCCAAGGAGAAGGTAGGAACCAAGGAATTCGCAAAGGCGGTTGTTGCACGGCTTGGAAAGAAACCGGAAGTTCTCCGCTCGGTCGATTACAGCAAGGCCCCGAAACGGCCGCTGACCTCGCGACCACCCTATGTTCGTTCGAACGAAAAACGGGAACTCGTAGGCGCTGACGTTTTTATCGCTTGGACCGATAAGATTGATGCGCTGGCAGCAAAACTCCAGCCGCTGGCAGCCGATGGTCTGGTCCTCGAGATGATTTCCAACCGCGGAATGAAAGTTTGGCCGGGTGGAATGGAGGAAACTTTTACCGTCGATATCA
>JBJTAQ010000904.1:0-1620 GCA_046090945.1 Pirellula sp. | reverse complement strand
CGCCGTACACGTTATAAAACGGCTTGTCGTTTGAAACTGCAACTTTGTAAAACTGCGTGATCGGTAGGTTTGCTTTGTAGTCGTAGGTCTTGCCCCGATCCCAGGTCTCGTACAAACCGCCATCGCAGCCAATGATCAAGTGGTTTTCATCGGTCGGGTCGATGATGATGGCATGATTATCCACATGCTTGTCGTCTTCGCCCAAAGCGCTAAACGTCTTGCCGCCATCTTCGCTAACCATCATCATCGTATCGAGCGAATAGATGCGATTGGCATTATGCGGACAGCAGACGATCTCATGGTAGTACTGTGGGCTACTCGCGACGTAGCCACTCATTTTCTCCCATGTCTCACCCCGATTGAGGCTTCGAAAGAAACCACCCTTGTCTCCTGTGGCCTCAACGATCGCGTATAAAATCTCTGGGTTTACCGGAGAGATGTCCAAGCCGATTTTTCCTTTATCGCCATCCGGCAACCCACGAGTGATTTTCCGCCAACTGGCTCCTCCATCGGTCGATTTGTAAAAAGCTGATTCGGGACCGCCATCGATCAACACCCATTCATGCCGCCGACGTTGATAGGACGATGCGTAAAGTATATCGGGATTGCTCGGATCGATATGAACCTCGTTGATGCCCGTCATCGGACTGATATTAAGTATGTTCGTCCACGTCTTCCCTCCATCGGTGGTCTTGAACAAACCGCGGTCGCCTCCATCCCTCCACAACGGACCTTGAGCTGCAACAAACACCGTGTTGGGATCCTCTGGGTGGACCGCGATCATTCCAATGTGCTCGCTGTTTTCTAGGCCGACACGTTTAAAGGATTGCCCTCCATCGGTTGACTTGTACAGACCATCTCCATATCCGACACTGCGCTGCGAGTTGTTCTCTCCAGTTCCCACCCAGATCGTATATCGATCGTGGGGGCAGATCGTCACGCAACCGATCGAGTAGGAGCCTTGGTTATCAAAAATCGGCTTGAACGTCACCCCTGCGTTCTGTGTCTTCCACACGCCGCCAGAGGATGCCACCACATACCAGATCGAGCGATTGACCGGATCGACTGCGATATCGCCGATCCGGCCCGACATAAAAGCAGGTCCGATCTCGCGAAATTTCATCGCGGAGACTAAATCCGAGTTGATCCCCGGCGTCTTGTCCTTTGGTTCGTCGGAATCTTGGGGATAGGCAGCCGAGTATCCGACACAAAGGGCGATGACCGCCGATAAAAGCCAATGCTTCAGCATGATGATTTTCGTGATGGAGTTTAAGAATGGGCAAAGAGCGACTCAATAGACACGTGACCAAAACCACTTTAATTACCCATCGACGCAATTGCCAATCTCAGAGTCTGCGCCTTGAGTGATGAGTTTGCCGGTTTTGAGGGTTTTACGCTCTTGATGTCATCACCAGGACCGCTGCACGTACCCTACGGGGGCAGGCTTAGGTCGATCGGAAGTAGCGTGCAAGAAGAATAGTAGGCACGATGAGCATAGCGATCAGAAGGCCTTCCCAAGGTCCTTTGTGAATCAGAGAGATAGTCGCCTGAATGAACAAGATGTTGATAATCGCGGTGCGGATGGCTTGGCCGAGATCCGGTCCTCGAAGCGACTGGATC
>JBJTAQ010000903.1:0-11476 GCA_046090945.1 Pirellula sp. | reverse complement strand
GCCGCTGCTGGATGATCTCCATGTGCAAGAGACCTAAAAAACCGCAACGGAAACCGAAGCCTAGCGCTTCGCTGGTCTCCGGCGCAAATTCAAAGGATGGATCATTGATCGAGAGTTTTTCCAAGGCATCCCGAAGCTCGGTAAACTCCTGGCCATCGCTTGGATAGAGTCCGCAATAGACCATCCGCTTGGGGGGCTGGTAGCCTTCGAGCGGCTGAACCAAGTCGTTATTGGAGTGAACGACGGTATCTCCAATCCGCACATCCTTGAGCGATTTAATGTTGCAGATCAAGTAACCTACTTCGCCGGCTCGGAGCTTGTCGACGGGCCGAAGCTCTGGAACAAATTGACCCAGTTCGAGAACTTCGTGGTTAATCCCAGCTCGGTAAAATCGAACTTTGTCTCCCCGTTTGACTTCGCCGGACATGAGTCTGACATAAGTGATCACACCTCGATAGTCGTCGTAGTGCGAGTCGAAAACCATCGCTTGGAGATGCCCCTGAGATTCACCCGAGGGAGCAGGAATGCGATCGATGATCGCCGATAGCAACTCGTCGATCCCAATCCCAGCCTTGCCAGAACACTTGACGATCTCGTCTGGATCGATCCCCAAAACCTGATTCATCTCGACGGTAACCTCGTCGACTCGAGCGTGATTCAAGTCGATCTTGTTGATCCCGGGTATGATCTTCAGATCGTGATCCATGGCCGAATAAGCATTAGCGACCGTCTGAGCCTCGACCCCCTGGAAGGCGTCTACCAGCAGCAGCGCACCCTCGCAGCAGGAAAGCGACCGGGAAACCTCATACTGAAAGTCGACGTGGCCCGGGGTATCGATCAGATTGAGCTCGTAAACTTGGCCTTTGTAATGATGCCGCAAGGAGACCGCTTTGGCCTTAATCGTGATCCCTCGTTGGCGCTCCAGGTCCATGGCATCCAGGAGTTGCTCCTTCATTTTCCTGGTTTCGACCGTCCCGGTACGTTCCAACAAGCGATCGGCAAGGGTGCTCTTTCCGTGGTCGATGTGCGCGATGATGCAGAAATTTCTGATTCGCTCGATCGGGATTTCTCCCGGCGTTTTTTGTTCTTTTCCGTTCATAGTGCTTTATGGTAGTCGGAACGGGCAATTCCCGCAGCGCCAATGTAGCCCGCATCTGCCCCAAGGCTGGCAAATTCTATGGTGGTCCCACTGTTGACATTCTTGAAAGTCCGATCGCGAAACCCCTTGCGAACCGATTCGAGAAATCGTTGCCCGGTTCCGGTGTTTGGTCCCCCAAAATTCATCGCTCCGCCGAGAACAACTAGGCCTGGGTCGACCATGTGAACGATGCTGGTGATCCCTATGGCTAGGTAATCCCCGGTATCTTCGATGAATTTCTGGCTCCAACCGTCCCCTTGCTCGGCCGCTTCAAAAATCTTTTTTGCAGTAATTTTTTCGATGTCTGCTGCCAGCACGCTCTTAGCGCCTGCTCGCAGTTCATCCTTGGCTCGCATCGTGACGCCCGAGGCGCTCGCATAAGCCTCCAGGTGGCCCCGACCTCCCCCCCATGCGCACAAGCGTGCACCCGGGCTAGGATCGATGATTATATGACCGCATTCCCCACCAAAACTGTTTTTCCCTACGACCAACTCATTATCGATGATCACGCCCCCCCCGACTCCCGTCCCTAGTGTTAGCAGAACCATGCTGTCGTGGATTTTTCCCGTCCCAATCCAAAACTCGCCAAAGGCTGCCGCGTTGGCGTCGTTCGCATAGGAAACCGGAAGGCCGAGGGTTTCTTCAAGGCATCGAACGATAGGAAAATGCCGCCAATGGGGATGGTTGGGTGGTTCGAGCAACATCCCTCGGCGAATGTCCTGGCTCCCCGGCGTTCCCAATCCGGCCCTGGCGACTCGACCTTTATCAATTCCGCAGTTGCTCAGTAACTTTTCACAAGCTGCACTTACACGCTGCATCGCATCGGCGGGGCCTTGAGGTTCCAGCGTCTCGATCGCGATGAAGTCCAAGGTCCCACCCTTGTCGTCGGTAAGTCCGATCTTGATCCCAGTCCCTCCCACATCGACTCCAAAGAAAAACGGTGGACTGGCTTGCGACACTGGGACAATTTTCTGGTTGGTCATAAGATCCGCGCCTTTCCAAGGATTAAGTCAACGCGCAACATTGATGCGACAAACCACCGCAACGGCCCTGTAGGTTCAGGTGAGCTTATTGTACGACTGCGTTGCCGATTGTTGAGCTAGAAAGTCGGCTTTGAATCTCTATTTGGACTACTTTTTGGTTCGTCAGGAATCTTTGAGGCTCCGAATCCCTAGTTGGCGATTCCATAGTGCTCGTTTCGAGTTCACTCATTTTGTGGAGTAGTACTAGCAAGCTTAGAACAAGAAAAAAGAGTCCTTGGCCATCGAAAAACCGTTGGACCGGTTTTTAAACCACAGAGACACAGAGAGTCACAGAGTTGCTCAACGCTAGGACTAGAACTCAACGCCCCTCTGTGCTCCTGCGTACCTGCGTGGTTAAGACAGGATCAGTTTGCTTAAGATCTTTCCTTCGTCGGTAGGTCCGATGAGTCGATTGAAAAGCCCTTGGTACTCGTACCCAAATCGATAAGGGTCCAAGCCTAGCAGATGCAGCATCGTAGCCTGCAGATCCTTGGGGGTCGCTGGATCCTCGGCAACGTAGTAACCGATTTCGTCGCTTTGGCCGTAGGACATCCCACCTCGAATCCCACCTCCTGCGAGCATCATGGAATAAGCATAGGGGTGATGGTCTCGCCCAAAGTATCCTTTGGTCGGCGTCTCTCGAACATTGTTTTGGGACATCGGCGTACGACCGAATTCCCCGCCGACGACCACTAAGGTGCTTTCGAGCAGTCCTCGTTGCTTCAGATCGGTCAGCAACCCGGATACCGCTTTGTCGAGCTGCTGGCACTTGATTGGCAAAGTTTCGTCGATCGATTCACCAAGCGATGAGCCATGGTGATCCCAGCCCCAGTCGAACAGTTGGACGAACCGCACCCCGGACTCGACGAGCCTGCGGGCTAGCAAGCAGTTGTTTGCCATGGTTGGATCGTCTCCGCGATAGAACACGCGGGGATCGGTTTCCGATTCGGCCTTCGATACAAAACCGGGTTTAGCACCGTACAAATCGAGAGTTGCTTGGGTCTCACTCCCGATATCCATCACTTCGGGGACGGATACTTGCATGCGATAAGCCAGTTCGAACTGTTCGATGCGAGTGAGTGTCTCTGGATCGGACAACCGTCCATGGTGAAGTTGATTCATGTCCTTGAGGGTATTGAGCACCTCGCGTCTGAGTCCGCGATCCACCCCTTTAGGATTCGAAAGGTAGAAAACTGGATCGCCACTGGTGCGGCATTGGACCCCTTGATACACGCTCGGCAAAAAACCACTTCCCCACAAACTCTTTCCCGCATCAGGGGTTTTGCCTCCGGACAAGAGGACCACGTAACCCGGTAGATTCTGGTTCTCGGTTCCGAGTCCATAGGTCGCCCAAGCTCCGATGGTAGGATATCCCAAACGGGACTGACCGGTATGCACCAGCAACTGCGCCGGAGAGTGATTGAATTGATCGGTTTGCATCGATCGAATGATCGCTACATCATCAGCGAGTTTAGCAAGCCCTGGGAGCAGTTCTGACATCCATTGTCCACTTTGACCATGCTGTGCAAAGGAGAACATCGGAGCAAGCATCTTCGGCACTCCCTTGATGAACGCAAACCGTTTGCCCTCGAGGTACTCTTTGGGACACTCCTTGCCGTCGAACTTCTTGAGAGCAGGCTTGTAATCAAACAACTCCAATTGGGAAGGAGAGCCGGCCAAGTGAATGTAGATCACCCTTGTGGCCCGGGCCGGATTCGGAGGTTTCCTGGCCGCAAGTGGCCCTCCCTCAAATGCTTGGGCAGCACCAGATCGCTGGTCGCTGGCAAGCATCGCAAGTGCCATCGCACCGAGCCCTAATCCATTGCGCGATAGAAACGTGCGACGGGTTTCGTTGACCAAGTGGCCGATAGCCGACGCCGATTGCTCCGTGAAAGGTTTTTCGTTCATGATTTGGTGCTAGGGTCGAGTCAGGAACTCGTCCAGATTGAGTAGTGTCGATGTGACTGTCGACCAAGCTGCCAGTTCCTGGCGGTCGATCTTGGAATTCATTTCGAGCGGGTAGTCGGACACGAATGCTTTGGCGGCTTCGGGATTCTCACGGTAGTATCGTCTAGCCGTAGCAAGCAGCTTTTGGAGGCGATCCAATTCGGAGGGTTCTATGGGACGCACCAAAACCGCCGCAAAGCCTTTGCGAATCGCCTCAGGCTCGCTTTGCGATCTGCTGAGCCAATCTCGAGCCATGGCAATCGACGCCTCGACGTACACCGGATCATTGAGTGTCACGAGCGCTTGGAGTGGCGTGTTGGTTGTTATTCTTCGGATCTGGCACACCTCGCGCGTTGTGCCATCGAAAATCTCCATGGATGGGTAAGGGGTCGTACGTTTCCAAAACGTGTAAAGTCCCCGACGAAACCGATCTTCTCCTTGACTCGTTACCCATTTGGCCCCTGAGTAAGTCGACCGCCACAAACCCTCAGGCTGGGGTGGCATCACCGGAGGACCACCCAGCTTTTTCGACAGTAGTCCACTGGCTCCAAGCGCCTGATCGCGAACCACCTCTGCACTAAGCCGGAAGTGTGGCGCTCTGCTGAGCCAAATGTTGCGAGGGTCTTTTCGCTGCCGAAGTTCATCCATGACGTAGGATTGTTGGTAAGTATTCGAAAGCACAATCGTGCGAATCAATCCTTTTAGAGACCATTTCAACGAATCCCGATACTCGATCGCAAGCCAATCGAGAAGTTCGGGATGACTAGGAAGCGATCCGGTTGCGCCAAAGTCCTCCTCGGTCTCGACGATCCCTCTTCCAAAGAGCTGAGCCCAGACACGATTAACCGCAACACGGGCCGTGAGCGGATTGCTAGGGTCCACGATCCAGCGTGCTGCTGCAAGTCGATCTGCGCCCAGGTTTTTCGGGCCTGTATCGAACAGCGGTAGTAAAGAGGCCGATACCTCCTGACCGGGATCCAAGAAGCTGCCTCGTTTGTGAATCTGCGTCTTGCGTTTAGCGTTAGCTGCTAGTTCCTTCAGGATCGGTAGCTTAGGCACAGAGTCTTTCAATGTCTGGATTTCTTTGTCGACCCCCTGGACGTTGGCTGCCAACTGCTTGACCGACTCGACATCGTCGACAAACAGTGGATTTTCCTTTGGCTTTGCAAGCGAAACTTTGAATCGATGCAATAGCAGGTGATTTCCGAACGACTGGACGATTTTGAGTCGAAGCACTTGCAAACTTGTCGCTTGGATCGGCTCGGCAAACTCAAAAATCCCCCAGTGGGCTTGTTGCTGTTTCGGTGAAATGGCCCATCCCGTTTTAGGGTCATCGTCGACTGCACCTTGGAGAGGCCAACCGTTTTGCTCGAAACTGGCCTTGAGCGACTTCATAGCGATTCTCCGCTCCCCTTCGGTGGTAACCTCGAAGAGCTGCAGATCATTGATCACAAAATTCGGATCGTTCGCATTCAAGCTCAACCTAGGGGCCGGGTCGCTATCCTTAGTCTTTGCCATAAGAGCATCAAGCTTCAAAAATTGGTAATGCCCGGGTTCGATCTGCAAGTCGACTTGGTAGACATCGGTGGCAGGTCGTTCGGCAAGTGCTCGGATGGATTGATCGGGCTGGATTTCCAACGGAGCTTGGCTTTCGGCGCTCACCGCGATCGGCTTTGGAATCAGCCAACGTTCATCGACGCTCTTTTGTGCTTCGAGACGCGCACGATCAAGTTGAATGGCAAACTGCTCTCGTTGGTTTTGGAGCGAAGCCAATTTCGACTGCTGAGCAAACGATGGGATTGGCAGTCGGGGCTCGTCGTCATAACGGTCGGCATCTTCGGTTTGATTGAATATCGCGTAAAAACTGTAGTAGTCCTCGATCGATATCGGATCGTATTTGTGCGAGTGGCACTTTGCACAACCCATCGTCAGTCCCATCCACACTTGCAGGGTCGTGTCGACGCGATCTTTCACAGCCGCTACGCGATATTCCTCGTCATCTGTGCCACCCTCGTCGTTGCTGAGGGTGGCTCGATGGAATGCCGTGGCAATCCTTTGTGAACTCGAGGGGTTTTCGAGTAGATCCCCGGCGAGTTGTTCGATCGTGAATTGATCGTAAGGCATATCGGCATTCAGGGCTTGGATCACCCAATCGCGGTAGGGCCAAAGATCCCGCTTGAGATCTTTCTCATAGCCTTTGGTGTCGGCGTACCTGGCCAAATCCAGCCAGAGCCTTGCCCAATGCTCTCCGAAACCAGGATGTTCGAGCAGTTCCTCGACCATCGATTCGATGGCCTGTTTTCGATCTAGTTGGTATTCAGCGATAAATCGCTCGACACGTACCGGATCCGGATGCAACCCGACCAGATCGAGCCATAGGCGACGAACGAGCGTGTAAGGATTCGCAGCGGGAGCAGGTTCTAGCCCTTGTCGCTGCATCGCTTGGAGAACCAGAGCATCGATCGGTGTGTTTGCCCAGTTGTCATTGCCCGAATTGCCGTTGCCCGAAATCACGGAAGTACTAGTTGTCGCTACGCGTTTAGGTGGCTCAAGCGACCAGTGCTTGCCCCATTTTGCCCCTTGTTCGATCCAGCGTTTGAGCAGTTCTCGTTGCTGGGGTGTTACGGTTTTTCTGGCCGACGGAGGTGGCATCACCAGATCCGGATCGGTGCTTTCGATGCGCTCGATGATCTGGCTAAGGTGAATAGCCCCTGCATGAACCGCATGCCTGCCCTCCCGCGTTTGCTTGGCCGAGGCTTCGTCGTCCAACCGCAGGTCGGCTTGTCGATGGGACTCATCGGGTCCGTGGCAATGAAAGCAATGCTCAGAGAGGATCGGTCGAATCTGCAGACTAAAGTCGACTGTCTGAATTCCAGCCTTCAGGGGCTCTTGGGCAACGACCCATGGGATGCAAAAGTACATGCCCACCATCACAGTTACTACTATTTTCAATCGATGCATCAAGGCCACACCTGCACAAGTCATTTGCCGAACTCGAAGCCACAAGTCTCGATCGATTGTATCAAAACCGAAACCGACATAGATATGCTAGTCGTGCATGGCTATTTGTCCGACGGTTTTTTCACTATCACCTTCGCATAATACACGCCTTTAGGGTCGCCACGTTGCAGTGATTCCTCAATCGTTGCAATGTTTCGGGTTGCCTTTTCGGTGTAGACCACTTGATCTTTCCATCGGACAGTAACCTGCTGTTCGAGATCCATAAAATCATCCCTCAAGAGAAAGGTGAGGTCGTTCAACTCGGACTCTTCAACCGTGATTTTGTTTCCCTCTCGCACGACCTGGGTCAATGCTCGATCAGGTATTTCGCCATCGGTTGCCAACCAGTAGAAGCGACGTCCAACGATGTCGTCTTGCTTCCAGACGACTTTGTCGGGATACCTTTGCCGTGTGTACTCTTTCATCCATGGCAACGCCTCGGCGTCTTGACGATCCATCCAGTGCCCTTTTCCTGCGTGGATTTTTACAAAATGATTGTAGCCTTTGGGGTCTTTCTTCTGTAAATCAGCTAGCAGATCCTTCCATGTCTCGGCGGTTTTGTTTCGATTGTAAGCTGTATCTTTTTCTCCCATGTGGATGGCAAACGGCAAATTTCTAAGGCCCAGCGGCGAAGTTTCGTTCGGGTGCCCTGCCATCATCGATGCCGCTGCGAAGCGGTCAGCCATTCGAGGTGCCAATTGATAGACACCATCCCCACCCGCGGAGTAACCCATGAGGTAGACCTTATCCGGATCGACATCTTCGAAAAGGATAAAATCTTCGATCAAGCGATCAAAGAATCTGTCGATATGCCCTTCATGCCATAGGTTCCAAGTGTTGGTAGGGGCCCGCGGAGCGACATACACCCCCTCATCGACTCGATAGAGTCGTTTCTGATTCTCCCATTGGCTATCGTTGACTTGGGCCGGTGCACCTCCACCTCCGTGCATCGAGATATACAAGCTACGACCGGAGGGTGGTTTGTCTCCAAAGACCTTGTAGTCGAAGGGCATTTTCAAACCGTCGAGTTCGATCGACTTTCGGTCGAATTCGGACTTCCTGGTCTCTTTGGCGCGTGCCTGATAGTCGGCAACGAGTATTTTCTCAGCTTCTTTTGCCTCTTCCAACGACAACGATTTACTTGCGAAATCTTGTTTGGAAACCGGCCCTCTGGTATCGGCGGCAGTATTCAAAAAGGCCTTCAGTTGATCGATTGTCTGCAGATCGCTCAGAGTGCTACTTGGTACCGGCTGTTTCGCAGGCAACGAGACTCGCCAATCGACTAGCTCGGATTTGTCAGAGACCATGAATTCCTTGGTGAACTTTTGGCCTTCGAATTCGTACTCGGCCCGATACCTTTGCCCTTGCTTGAGGTAGTAGTGCAAATGATCGTTCGCATCAAATGCCTCGTTTTTGGTTTTGCCTTCGGAGATCAAGCTGTTCGTTGCATCGAACACTTTCACGTTTGCGATGACACGTTGAGATGTTCGTGCATCGACGGCCCGAAAGGAGATCATTTGGGTTCCCTCTGGCACTTTGAAACCGACGTTGGTGTATCGATCGGTAACGTTCACCGCCGAGATGTAATCAATCGAACGGTCCCAAACCATCGGGAATTTTAGCGGGGTGCGTTGAAAGCTGACGGCATAGATGGCATGCCGTAAGTCATCCCGCTTGGCCGTCGAGGCCCTGCCGATGAACCAAGCCTGATCGAGTTGATCACCCGATGGCTCAGCCGCACCGGTAAAGTGCCATCCTTCGTCCCAAACTTCAACCCAGGAGTGATTGCCACTGTTGTCCGACCACAAGGGTGTTCCGACGAAACGAGCGGGTATGGCTAGCGATCGACAAGCATCGATCAGCAGGACCGACAGCCCGGTGCAGGAGGCAAGCCCCGACTGCATAGACTCATATGGGCTCTGATCCGCCTTGGCCCTCTGAGTCGAGTACTTGACTTTGACCATCGGGAAGAGTTTCTGATTGAGCATCGCCGCAGCTTGCGATGGCGTTTTAGCACCGGCGATCAACATCGCAAAACGGTCGCGGAAATCCTTACGCCATGCATCGCGGCGCTCGTTGATGTTGACGTAGGGGAGAATGTTGTTCAAGAAGATCTCTTTGGGGATTTGGTCCTTCCAAGGAGCGTTTTCGAGCGCCGCATGAGCCAGCTCGATTTCGCTGAGCAAAAAATCGGCTTTGAGGCTCTTTAAATCCCTCGGAGGCATATTCGCGATAAGAAACTCCGCCGAATCTTTGTAAGCCGCAGGGACGTCGGTTAAGACCTTTTCAAGCTCCGGTCGATTCTCCGAGGCTTGGGCCAACGCTTGCTCGATGGCTCCTTTGGGATTCTCACCGTAGGTTCGATTCCAAGTGGCGCTCAAGGGTGCAAGTCCGATTGCGAAGCAGGATGCAAGGCTCAGAGCCCAGAGCCTGGAGCAAAGATGATTTCCTGGAGGGTTTTTTGGCATTTTTGAGAGTTCTTTCAAATCGATCGATGCGTCTGGAAGCGTAGTATTCAGGCTCAGAATTCTACCGTTCTGCTCTCGCTTCGCATACCACCTGCGCTGGATCGGATTTCGCACATCGGTTTTGCTATACTGCGATTTCGCGTTGAACAACCCCTGTCCACTTTTGAACTCTCTGCATCACCATGCCAATCACCTCCCGCTTCATTGTTTGGATCTGCGTTTGGATCTGCCTGACTGCCTTCACTTTGGTCAGTGCAACGGCTGAATGTTTTGCCGGAAAGCCCAACGTGCTGTTGATCTGTATCGACGATCTGAAGCCTCGTATCGGATGCTACGGAGATCCGATGGCCAAAACCCCATCGATCGATCGGCTTGCAAAAAGCGGTGTGGTTTTTGAAAGTGCCTACTGCAACCAAGCTGTTTGCTCGCCGTCTCGCAACGCTCTTCTAACAAGCCTCCGGCCTCAGACGCTCGGCGTTTATGACCTGGCAACGAACTTCCGCCGAGGCTCACCGAACGCGATCACACTTCCTCAGCACTTTAAATCCAACGGCTATTACACCCAGTCCTTTGGCAAGATCTTTCATGTTGGTCATGGCAACAACGACGATCAAGCATCTTGGAGCACAGAGTCGTATAAACCCAAGGGGCAAAACTACCAACTCCCAGATAACCAGAACCTAGTCAACTCCAAGGATGGTACCAAATCCGCAGCCTTCGAGTCGGCTGATGCACCGGACGAAGTTTACAACGACTCTCTGATCGCCGATGCTGCGATCAAGACACTTTCAGAGAGATCCAAGTCCGAGCAGCCGTGGTTGCTTGCGGTCGGCTTTCTCAAGCCTCACCTGCCGTTTGTCGCCCCCAAGAAATATTGGGATCTGTATGATCGCACCAAGATCGAAATCGCTGCGGTCCAAGAGCCACCCAAGGGTGCCCCTGCGTATGCTCCTCAGAACAGCGGTGAACTTCGGGCCTATTCCAATATGCCCAATCAAGGTCCGATCCCCGAGTCGCTTCAGCGGGAACTCATCCACGGCTACCTGGCCGCCGTCAGCTTCACCGATCACCAAATCGGCCGAGTTTTGACAACCTTGGAACAATTAGGTCTGAAAGACAACACGATTGTTGTGCTATGGGGAGATCATGGTTGGCATTTGGGCGATCACGGCATGTGGTGCAAACACAGCAACTACGAACAAGCAACTAGGATCCCGGTGATTGTCTCTGCACCAGGCAAAGCCCAAGGGGTATCGACCAAGGCCTTGATCGAGTCGGTGGACATCTATCCCACTCTGTGCGAACTTGCTGGAATCCAAACCCCGAACTCCCTCGATGGCAACTCCCTCGATGGCAAAAGCTTTGCCAAAGTCCTCCAAAATCCTAATCTAGGACATCGCGATCATGCGATCTCGGTTTACCCGCGGAGCAAGGAGGGAGTCGGTCAGGTGTTGGGTAGGTCGATCCGTAGCGAACGCTACCGCTTGGTCCAGTGGAAAGCTTGGAACGCCCCAAACGATTCGGCAGAGTATGAGCTGTACGATTACCAAACAGACCCCTTGGAAACCAGGAATTTGGCCTCGGAGCAACCCGCTGTGGTTGCTAAGCTGCTCGAGTCTCTGAGTTCGCATCCGGCGGCCAAGCCCCCGGTAAAGTCCTCTGGTGCCGATGGTAGTTCCTCGACCGCTGACTCCAAGCGAGCGGAGCGAGAAGAACTCTTCAACAAGAAGGATGGGAACTCCGATGGCTTTCTGTCCGACTCTGAATTCATGGCTGGCCAAAAGGACCCGCAGCAAGCCAAGGAGCGATTTCGTAAGTTTGATGTCGATCGGGACGGCAAGCTCAATCGGAAAGAGTTTGTAACAAGTGGGAAGACCGCCGGTTGATTTTAGAGAAAACAG
>JBJTAQ010000902.1:0-8473 GCA_046090945.1 Pirellula sp. | reverse complement strand
TCTCCGTTCTTGACACCGTAATAGGCGCAGTCGCGAGGATTGATGTGTACGTGACGTGCGGCCCGGATCACACCTTCGTGAAGTTCGACCGCTCCAGCAGGTCCGACCAGAACGCAGCCAGGTGTCCCCTTGATATCGCCGCTGTGTCGAACCGGGGCATCGATGCCGAGCGAAATCGTATCGGTGAACGCGAGCTCCACTTGACTCGCCTTTCGTGTCGGACCCAAAACGCGTACGTTCGGGATCATCCGCCTGCGAGGCCCGACGATCATGACTGTCTCGGCTGCCGCAAAAAAACCGTCCTGATAAAGATCCTTCTCAGGAGTCAGCTTCTTGCCTTTTCCAAAAAGTTTCTCAACATGTTCGTCGGTCAAATGCACGTGCCTAGCCGAGATACTAACGACCAGCTTCGGGACATAGACCCCTGAGGTACCAGCAGAGTGATGCCCAAGGGCATTGGCGATAGCCATCCGGACCAAGGCTTCGATGCGCGATGGATCGATGTTTCCGGTGAGGTTCGAAGGAGAGGCATTCATGGTGATGGACTACTTAGGAGGTTAGTGAAAGCACTTGATTGTCTTGGTCGTCGAGTCGAGCAAGGATCAATTCAGTAGGCAAATGGGAAACATGGTCTTGCCAAGGCTTGCTCAGTTCCTGATCGACCACCAGCGTGTCGACTTGCTCCCATTCGCACATGCGAGCTAGGCTCGAGCGTCCGAACTTGGTACTGTCAGCGACAATGATGGTTCGATCTGCGGCCCGCATCATGCAGCGCTCGGTTTCCACCAGCAGCATGTTGCTGTTGTAGAAACCTTTTTCGTTAACTCCGGCAACGCTCAGAAAAGCCTTTTGGACATTGATCGTTTCGAGCATTTGGTCGGTATAGGGTCCGTGGGTTACGCCTGTGCGATTGTGGATCGCCCCGCCAAGAACGACCAAATCGACCGAATCGCTGGCCGAGAACAGATTGGCGACCGGCAGCGAGTTGGTCACGATTTGCAAGGGTCGGCCGACGAGTTGTTTGGCAAGTTCGTAGGTGGTGCTACCGCCATCGAGCAAGACCGTATCATGGTCACTCACGAGTTTCGAGGCCTCCAAGGCGATCGCTCGTTTTTTGTCCCAGGCTCCATCATGAGGATCGGGCCGGTGGAACTGTCGAATATTACTGACCGATCCGGTGTAAAAAACTCCGCCGTGGGTCCGGCGAGCTTCTCCAGCCTCCTCAAGAGCCTCGAGATCTCTGCGAATGGTCGACTCGCTAACATCCAGCGCGTCTTTGAGTTCCGGGATTGAAACGAACCCCTGCTGCCGGACAAACTCCAGCATACGGGCCCTGCGGGCCATCGACGAATTGACGGGGTTCTGGGAATTCATCAATTTCCGAATGAAATCGATCAATTTGAGGGTAAAAACGATCGGTAAACTACTGCAATCCGTCGCCTCATGAAAGAAAAACACTCTTTCTTCCAGAAATATGTCATATCCTGGAGGTTTTTCAACCGAAGAGACCCTCTATTTTGCCCGATTGGATCAATTTAACCCGATTTTTCGTGAAAGATCATGCGCACGGGATGGAAGAATTGCTCCAAATATGCCGATTGTAAGGGGTCTAGAGGCTTGTCGATGGTCTCAGGTGACTTGGCCTCGGGGAACTGGGGCGGTTCCGGCAGGATCGCGCTGACCACAGAGTCGCTAATCGCGCTGATTCCACAATCGCCAAGGGTCATCCAAGCGTTTCATCTCGGAGAGTAGCAGGGCCCGCATCTGAGCAAGCTTGGTCGCATGCTGTGGGTCATCCGCTAGGTTGGTTTGGTGGGGGAGCGGTTTTATCCCGGTGAGCTTGGCAATCTCTGGGTTGTGATGCTCGGGGAGGTACTCTAAAGGGTTCTCTCGCAAGTTGAACAGTTGCGTCTTGCGTACTTTGCCGTCGAGCACATCCCACTCGATCAGTTTCCAGTCTCCTTGTTTGACGCAGCGAAGGCCTGGTTTTGTCCCTCCGTTGTAGACGCCGTACACGACCTCTCGGAGTTGCTGTTGCTGGCCCATAAGGACCGATTTGTAGCTGAGCCCTTCGCTCGATTCGGGAGCTTGAATACCCGCTAGATCGCACACAGTAGCGAGCGTATCGAGCAAGTAGACGTTGCCTTCGGCTCGTGAACCGGCGGCGATCCCTGGTCCTTGGACGATCAAAGGGACTCGCCAGGTATGTTGATAGAGGTTCTGTTTACCCTGCAAGCCATGTCGTCCGATCGCAATCCCATGATCAGACGTATAGATGATATAAGTGTTATCAAGTTCGCCGATCGATCGAAGCTTATCAAGCACTCTACCTATTTGCTGATCGATATTCTCGCTGCATGCGTATTCCCGACCAAGCTCGTTTCGAATCGTCAGTTCGTCGCGACGTTCCCAAACTCCGCTGACGTCGACCTCGTCCCTAAGATTCGGATGCCCGTGTTCGAATGGGTGCTCAGGGAGATAGTTCTCAGGTAATGGTGGCTGCGCTGGATTGGCTGGCGGCAAGCGATCGCGATCGGTATGGTTGACGGCGCCGTATTTCGCTAACAACTCTGGAGTGCCGTCCCGTTCATCATGAGGATGGGAAAAACCAAAGTAAATCAAAAACGGTTTCTCTTGATTGCCGGCGTCTTTTGAATTCTCTCTGGATTCTAGAAACTCTAAGACTCGCTCGGCATGCCAAGCACTCCCACTCTCTGGCGTTCCCCCTCGCTTCGTAGCATCCTTGCGAATCGCAAATTGCTCGTTGGCTTTCTCGTAGCTGTTCCCCTGCTTGCACGTTCTCATCGTGATGTAGCCTGCCCGATTGAAAACGGCTGGAAGAGTGTGCTGTTCCAGCGCCGGAGGACACAATCCTCGCTCCTTAACTTTGGGGGAAATCGGCAGATGCCAAACGGTCCGACCACACATAATCATGTGACGCGATGGTGTGCAGACAGCCCCCGAGAATGAGCCCATGTGATAAGCTCCATCGATCACCATCCCTTCTCTTGCCAATCGATCCAAAACCGGAGACTCAAGCTTGGATGCTGGATTGTAGGCCTTCAAATCCCAAGGGGACTGATCATCGACCAAAATGAATAAAATGTTGGGTCTTCTCTCACCAGCATTGCTTTCTGCCGACGGCTGTGCCTGTGCGATTCCACAGTACAAGCCCAGGCCCATCGAGCAGATCGTCAAAACCAGTAAAATAATCGAATGGTTTTGGCATTTACCAGCCATGTTTAACCCCTTAGCAAAACCGTTTTCACGTTCCCAGCAGCTCTCGATTATAGACTAGGATATCCTTCGATACATTGGTTGGAATTTAGACACCCTACAATCAAACGACTGACTGACTCTACGATGCAATTGACCGTCTTGGATGACATCGAAACGAAACAATTGATCCTCGAATCGAAGCTTCGGGTTTGCGGGACAGAGTCTATCTTGATCGAGCAGTCAGCTGGAAGGATTTTATCGCAAGAGATTCGGAATTTCCGCGATAGTCCTCCGATGGATGTCTCTGCGATGGACGGTTATGCTTGCCGCTTCGGGGATCTTAAACAGAGTTCAAGTACCGGTGCATCCCCGGGAATACCACTTCCGGTAATCGGAGTTGCGACCGCAGGTGCTCCACGGCTTGTGCTAGGATCCGGCGCTGCGATTCGAATTTTTACGGGTGCCGTTGTGCCCGAGGGTGCCAACATCGTCATCCCCCGCGAACGGTGCAACGAGCAAGCCGATTGGGTATCCATCGAGTTACCTGTCGAGCAGATCAAGCTCGGATGGAATATCCGTCGCCGGGGTGAGAACGCTCGGGCTGGAGACATTGTGCTTGAGCCTGGCACCCTGATCGATGGTCCAAAAATGTCCTCCCTGGTCTCCATGAGTCTTGATCCCGCTGTTCTTGTACGCAAGAAGGTTCGCATAAAAATTATAAATACAGGCGACGAGCTTTTACGGATAGGCGAGCCTATCGAACCATGGCAGATCCGGGACTCCAATGGCCCCTTGCTCGAATGCATGTTGCGAGCCTGCCCTTGGGTCGAATGCTCGCGGATGAGCGTCGCAGACGACCTCGATCAGATCCAATCGGCGATCTCGAAATCTCTGGAGAGTTCCGATGCAATTATTTTGACCGGCGGTGTATCGATGGGGGATACCGATCATGTTCCTGCTGCGGTTCGAAACTGCGGGGCTGAGATCGTCTTTCACCGGCTTGCGATCCGACCTGGAGCTCCGATCCTCGGGGCAGTTGCACCGCCGGGGAAATTGGTCCTAGGTTTGCCAGGCAATCCAGTGAGTGTTGCCGTCACTTTTCGAAGGTTTGGACTTCCTATGCTAGGACGCATTGCTGGGAGCTCCCAGCAGCCGAAGCGTTTTGGGGTTGAATTGGCAAACCCGGACGACAAGACCTTGCATCTTGTTTGGTATCGATTGGTTCAGATGCAAGCCGATGGGAGGGCATTGCTGTTACCGAACCAGGGGTCTGGCGATCTCCGAACGCTCGGTCTTTCGGATGGGTTTATCGAGATTCCGAATCAAACCGAATCCAGAGGAACCTTTCGCTACTACGATTGGAGTCATTCATGAAGATCTCACGCATCGAAACCTTGGTCTGTCATGCTCGGATGAGGAATTGGGTTTTTGTGAAAGTCCTCACCGATCAACCTGGGCTGTTCGGCTGGGGCGAGGCGACGCTCGAATGGCACACTCGAGGAGTCGTCGGAGCGATCGAGGATCTTTCTCAGTTGCTTGTCGGAGAGGACCCTACATGCATCGAGCATCTTTGGCAGATGATGTGGCGTCAGCATTTCTGGCACGGAAATGGGATTGTACGATCGACGGCGATTGCAGGGATTGATATCGCCCTGTGGGATATCTTGGGAAAAATCCACGGTGTTCCTTGCCATCAGCTTTGGGGGGGCAAAGTGCGCGATTTCATTCGCCTTTACTGCCATCTTGGTGGAGGCGACATGGAGAGTTTTTACCAGACACCGGTCGACAACGCGAAGCGATTTGCTCAATTAGCCGAGCAAGCCGTAGCCGAAGGCTTTACAGCTTTCAAATCGATGGCGGTTCCATCGACGATGCCGATCGAAGGGCTCCAGCCGATTAAATCTGCGGAGGCTTGTGTTGCCGCCATGCGTGATGCCGTGGGAGATCGGATCGATATCATGGTCGATTGCCATGCGAGACCATCGCCTGCGATGGGGATGCAGTTTGCCAAGGCGTTAGAGCCTTATGGACTCTACTTCCTCGAAGAGCCTTGTTGGCCTGAGAGCATCGAGGGGCTTGCGGCCATCAACGCTGCCGTCAGTACTCCAATTGCTACCGGTGAGAGAATGACTCATTTGGCTGCATTCCGTGATTTGTTTGCTGCAAGGGGTTGCGAGATCTGCCAGATGGATATCACTCATTGCGGCGGGTTTACCGAAGCCCGACGCATCGCGGCACTGGCCGATGCTTATCGTATCGCGTTGGCTCCGCACAACCCCCAAGGTCCGGTGAGCACCGCGGCTTCGATCGAGTTTGGTTTTTCTCAACCGAGCTACATTATCTGCGAATCGGTTCACAACGATGTCCCTTGGCGTTCGGAGATCGTTCAGGAAGGATTCCAACTCGACAAATCCACACGCACGGTCACTCCCAACAAACTACCTGGGTTAGGAATCACGATCGATGAGCAGCAGGTTCGCAAGCATCCGTTCGAGCAAGAAGTATTGCAACGGGTTTTCAATAAAGACGGCAGCGTAGGAGATTGGTAGTATGTCCATGGTCCTTCAAGGAGTCTTGCCGGTGCTCCACACTCCGCTACTGGACGACTCATGCATCGATTACCAAACGCTTCAAAAGGAGATCGACTGGGTTTTTCAAACTCAAGCCGACGGAGTCGTGGTTGCGATGGTGAGCGAAGTCTTGCGATTGGGATACCGCCGCCGCAAGGAGCTTGCATCGCAAGTCTGCCAAATGGCCAAAGGTCTCGGCGCGATTGTGATCAGCGTCGGTTCCGAGAGCATCTATGAGGCCCTGGAGTTTGCCGAGGACGCACAAAAGCACGGAGCCAGCGCCGTGATGGCCATCCCGCCGGTGGCAACCTCGCTGAGCGGGGCCCGGACCGGCGATTACTTCGCAGCAATCGCCCGGTCCATCTCAATCCCGCTGGTGGTCCAAGACGCATCGAGTTACGTCGGTGCAGCGATCGATTTAGGGGTTTATCTAAGGCTTCTGGACGAGTTTGGGCCTGAGAGGATCTACTTTAAGCCTGAAGCCAGTCCGTTGGGTCCCAATTTGTCAAAACTCCGAGACGCCAGCAATCGCCAAGCAAGGATTTTCGAGGGGTCAGGCGGAATCAATCTTGTAGACTGTTACAGGCGAGGGATCGTAGGAACGATGCCTGGTACCGATCTGCTCGATGGAATCGTTGCGCTTTGGAAAGCTTTGCAAGCTCGGGACGACCTGCGAATTTACCGCCTCTCGCTGCCGATTTGCGCTTTGACGGCTATGCAGTTACAAGCTGGATTGGATGGATTTTTAGCGATCGAAAAGTATTTGATGCATAAGCGGGGGATTTTTCCAAACACACTGCAGGTGCAACCCTCTGGATGGCAGATCGATCCCGAGACACGCGACGAAGTCGATCGGTTGTTTGATCTACTGCAGCGAACTTTAGCCACGAGTTGAAATCGGAA
The DNA here is from genome assembly GCA_046090945.1 of Pirellula sp. GTDB lineage: Bacteria > Planctomycetota > Planctomycetia > Pirellulales > Pirellulaceae > JBKCUI01. Next base: position 1,781 of record JBJTAQ010000902.1, on the reverse strand, counting down.
TTCCATGTCTAGCGGCCCATACTCCGAGACAGAAGTTCGATCAGGTCGCTATCTGGTGCTGGTTCTGCTTTGCGCTTCGGCCGCGATCGCTTATATCCAACGAGCAGCGTTGAGTGTACCTGCCGAGGAGATTGCTAAGAGTCTCCATTTTGCTGATTTCGCACGCGATATGGGTTCGATCCAGTCGGTGTGGTATTTCGCCTATGCGATGATGCAGATCCCTGGTGGCTGGCTTGCGGACCGCTGGGGCTCGCGGCGGGCACTGTTTTTTTTCAGCGTCGCTTGGTCGCTTGCAACCTTCTTAGCTTGTTTCGCGAGCAATTACTATTGGTTAGCGCTGAGTTGGGGACTGATGGGGGCGGCCCAAGCCGGTGCGTTTCCTTGTGCGGCGAAAGCGTTAGGGCGAATTTTTCCAGACACCGAGCGAGCCAGGGCGACGGGCTTGCTGGCTGCCGGCATGACGATCGGGGGTGCGATTGCTCCGATTCTGGCAGCACTTTTTTTGGAATATCTAGGGACTTTTGCACTGAGTATCCAGATCGATCGCTGGCGATTACTCTTGGCCGCCTATGCAATACCAGGATTGCTCTGGGCCGGATTGTTCTGGGTTTTAGTTTCTGAAACCAGATTACCGATGGCCCATGCCGATCAACGGCCCACACCTGCGATCGATTGGCGGCGGATGTGTACAAGTTTTCCGTTGGGATTGCTGTGTGCCCAGCAGTTTTTTCGTGCGGCAGGCATGGTCTTCTTCATGACTTGGTTCCCGACATTTCTGCAAAAGACCCGAGGAGTATCGCTGTTGGAATCGGGAATGTTAACGACCGTTGCAGGGATCGGAGGCGTCGTCGGCAGTCTGACCGGTGGCTTCTTTTCGGATTGGCTACTTAAGAAAACAGGTAGCCAGAGACTCAGCCGACAAGGGATTGCGGTTGCCGGAATGAGTGGCTGCGCGGTATTGATCGTGCTGTCGTATTTCGCAAGAAATGTTCATGAAAGTATTGCATTGATCACCCTAGGTGCGTTTTGTGCCACGTTTGGGGGGGTTAGCGGGTACACCGTCGCGATTCGCTACGGGGGCCGAAACGTTGCGACGGTTTTCAGCACGATGAACATGTTTGGAAACATCGGTGCCGCGCTTTTTCCTCTGACTGCAGGGTGGCTGGTCGCTAAAACGCAGAATTGGAATCTCATTCTCTTTTTGTTCGCAGGTGTGATGGCGATCGACGCAGTGTGCTGGTCGCTACTCAATCCCCGAGGAACCGTTTTTGGAGACGAACATGAAAGCGATCACAGCACCACAGGCTAGGTGCAAGGCGGCTGTAGCTCGATGCGATATCACTCCCCCGATCGGCATCTACCATCGGATGTGGGGGGCGGCTATGCACGATCGCGCGACAGGCGTTCACCGTCCCCTATTGGCAACCTTGCTGTGGCTCGAATCCGACAATGCATCGCAGACCGAACCGATGATTATCGTAAGCTTGGACCATTGCATCCTGGATCGACAGGAGATCGCTAACATCAGGCAGTCGATCCAGCAGTCAACGGGAGTCTCCTGCGAAAATGTTCTTGTCACTTTAACGCATACGCACGGTGCGGGTTGGATGTCCCGCACTCGAAGCGATCTTCCGGGCGGGGAATTACTCGGCCCGTATCTCGACGATCTCGCCGAGAAAGCGGGGCAGTTAGCGGCTCAAGCCCAACGTCAAGTGGCCGAAGCCATGATCGTGTATGCCGAGGGACATTGCGAACTTGCTACGCATCGAAATTTCTTCGAC
>JBJTAQ010000901.1:0-2296 GCA_046090945.1 Pirellula sp. | reverse complement strand
CGAAGATCTGACGACGACCAGCAACGGCCCTGTGAAACTTCAGAGCCTCACAGGCAACATCGTCATCAATGCAGGGACTGCAGCGACCAACGGGATCACCGCCAACGGATCAGGCGATATCCTCCTGCAGAGCTTAGGAGGCGACATAACATCGAATGCTTCGATCATCAGCGGCACTGGAAATATCTCGGTCGTTGCATCTGGATCAATCAGTACATTATCGGCGGTACAAACCGGGGGACTTGGGACGATCTATCTGACCAGTGGTCTGAGTACCACGGTTCGATCCGCAAGCACCACAGGTGGCAATCTACACCTGATCTCTGGAGGCGATATCGTTATCGGTGAATTGAACGTCGGCTCGGGAGGAGTTTATCTCCAGTCTGCTGGGAATATTAAGGACTCCGACCCACTGAGCAACTCGACGAATATCCTAGCTGAATCCTTGGCGATGATTGCAACAGGGAAGATTGGGGATTCGGATTTGGATTCAGCCAACAGCAGCATCAATCGCAATGCGATTGGTACGCGCGTTGGAACGCTTGCGGCTAAATCTCAAAGCGGCATCTACATCCAGGAAGCAGATGGCGTCGTGGTAGACTCAGTTGCTGTCGCAGTCCAGCGAGTGTATTTCAATTCAACGACGATCTCGGAGTCTCAATCGCTTGAGGATTTGACCACGACCAACGATGGACCCATTAAACTGCAAAATTTGAGTGGAAATATTGTTGTCAATTCAGGAGCAACCGGGACCAATGGAGTCCAAGCCAACGGCGCGGGTGATATCCTGCTGGAAACCATCAACAGTGGAACGATCGTGATCCGAGGCGATCTCCAGAGCGGATCTGGGCACATCACGCTTAGCTCGAAGGATTCGTTGAGGATTGCTGACGGGATCAGGACCAGCTCACCGGGTACGATTCATTTGGCTTCTGCTACGGAGGTGACGATCGATTCTTTGATCACGGGTGCGGATATCGAGATTTTCTCGGCTGGGGATCTTACGCTAGGCAATATCGAAACAGGAACAGGCCGAGTTTACTTGCAAGCTGGCAGAAACATCCTCGATGGGAACCCCAGCAACAACACCACCAATATCGTCGCGGACGCTTTGGCGATGATAGCAGGCGGTAAAATCGGTGATTCCGACATCCATTCGCCTGCGAGTGGAGTGAACAGAAATGCCGTAGGCATTCGAGTTTCAACTCTGGCCGCGCAATCAGCCGATGGAATCTACATCCAAGAATCCGACGGGGTGACGATCGACAGAGTTGCTGTTTCGAGCCAACGCGTGAACTTCAACTCGACCCGAACCTTTGAGTCTCAATCGCTCGAAGATATCACGACTTCCAGCAATGGACCTATCAAACTGCAGAGTCTCACGGGCAATATTGCCGTCCATGCTGGGGCGATCGGATCCCACGGGGTTTCGGCCAATGGCAGTGGAGATGTCTTGCTCGAAGCTCTCTCCGGCGAGGTCGCTACGACTGCGGAGGTGCTCAGTGGCACTGGCAACATCACCCTTGTCGCAACCGCTGGAATTCGATTGGGTGCGGTTGTCCAAACCAGTGGAGCTGGAAGTGTCTTTGTATCGTCTGGACAAAATATTTCGCTAGAGTCGATAGTAGCAGGAGGCGGTAGTCTTCAGATCTTCTCCGGAGGTGACTTGAGTTTGGGCAGGTTGAGCACTGGTGGAAGTGTCTATCTGCAAGCTTCTGGGGATATTCAAGATACTGATCCGGCTGGTAATACGATCAACATCATTGCAAACTCTCTAGCGATGAAAGCGGGTGGGAAGATAGGTGGATCCGATTTGACTTCTTCGACCGCTTCGGACAACCGAAACGCGATTGGAACGATGGTTTCCAAGCTTGCGGCAGAGTCCTCTGATGGGATTTACGTCCAGGAATCGGATGGATTAATGGTCGATTCGGTGGTCGTTTCTGCAAATCGTGTCAACTTCAATTCGACGCGAACGATTCAAACACAGAGTTTGGAGGATCTGACGACGACGGACAATGGTCCGATCAAATTGCAGAGCCTTGGCGGAGACATTGTCGTCAACGCTGGGACAGTCGATACCAACGGTATTACTGCCAACGGGAGCGGGGATGTCTTGCTCGAAACGCTCAATACGGGTTCTATTTTCACCAATGCACGGGTCGCAAGCGATGTCGGGAATATTACGCTAAGTTCCGCAGATTCCCTGCGAGTGGTTGATCGATTGCGGACGGGATCTACAGGAACGATGTACCTGAAATCTTCGGCCGATGTGACCATCGAGACCCTTGAGGCA
>JBJTAQ010000900.1:0-2562 GCA_046090945.1 Pirellula sp. | reverse complement strand
GATGGTCTGACCCGAACCTCGTCGCGGATTGGAACGGGCTACCAAAAACCCCGAATTTGACGGACTTTCAGGGACGAATCCCACTTGCACGCCCGAAATCTAGTACACTGTCTTGTCGAGTCCTTGGCTATCGAATCCGTACCACCCGAGCGACTCAAGACACTGTGGGTTGCCCTAACCCCACAGGTGTGTGTCAAGAGAACTGATTAGTATGACGCAGATTACCGCCGACAAAGTTTTTGAACTGATCGAAAAGAGCAAGCTGATCGATCCTGTCGCCTTTGCTGCGCACAAGGAAGCTCTGCTTGCCAAGTCGGACGTCGCGCTGCACGAGGATCCAATCGCGATCTGCAAGTCGTTCGAGGACGCTGGTCTGCTGACTCGATGGCAGACCGAAAAGATACTGCAAGGCAAATACAAGGGGTTCTTTTTAGGCAAGCACAAGCTGCTTGGTCATATCGGCAGTGGCGGCATGAGTAGCGTGTATTTGGGAGAGCACATCGTGCTCAAACACCAGCGCGCAGTCAAGGTGCTCCCGAAATCAAAACTCGGTAAAACATCCTACCTCGAACGCTTCCAACGCGAGGCCAAAGCAATCGCATCGCTAAGCCATCCGAACATCGTTCGAGCCTATGACATCGATCACGAAAAAGACACCCATTACATCGTGATGGAGTATATCGAAGGTGTCGACCTTCAGATTCTGGTCAAGAAACATGGCCCCCTACCTTATCCGCTAGTTGCCGATTACATCGCCCAAGCAGCCCATGGACTCCAACACGCACACCAACAAGGTCTTATCCACCGCGATGTCAAACCGGCGAACTTTCTAATCAACACCGAGGGAGTCATCAAGGTTCTCGATCTTGGATTGGCCCTCTTCCAAGACGAAAACGACTCGTCGCTGACCATGGAGTACAACGACAAAGTTTTAGGGACTGCCGACTTCTTGGCTCCCGAACAAGCCCTCAACAGCCATACGGTCGACAATCGTGCCGATATCTATGGGCTTGGTTGCACCATGTACTTCTTGCTAACCGGTCACCCACCGTTCCCCGAGGGAAGTATTTCAAGCCGGATCATCAAGCATCAGAACACGATGCCCGCAGACATACGTGTCGACCGTCCAGATTGTCCAGGTGAACTCGATGGCATCTGTGTCAAGATGATGCAGAAAGATCCAAAGTTTCGATACCAGGAATGCAGCCAGGTCGCTCAAGCCTTGGAGGCTTGGCTCGCCAAATACAAAGCAGACAACCCAGATGTCACCATCAAGCCCACGGCAGGCATGACTCTCGATGATCTGCTCGAAGATGCCAAAACCAAGGGGAATTACCTCTCGGAAACAGTTAACAATCGCTTGGACGATACCAAAATCGAATCCTCTCGCCGACCCGGACAACTTGGTATGGCGCTTTCTAGCTCCGACAGTGGAGTTCTTCGAGCCATCGTTAAAAGCGACGCTTCCTCGGTCGATAGCCAAATCGATCTAATTCATGACTCGAGCCAACCGAATAAGCCCAAGTCCAAGTCTCAAGCCATCCAGTCGGCCTCGGATCGATCTCAAGGCGGTACATCGGGAACCTCCCCATTGATCCCGATTACAAACGACAAATCTCCAAGTTCCTCGACACCGAAACCGGCTTCGACCACCAGCTCTTCGGGGATCGGGTCGAAATCCAAAGGGACATCAACCCCTTCGGCAATCTCTTCGGCGAAACCAAGTGTTGGGCAAACTCAATCGGGAAAGCCCACCGCAAAATCTGCTGCCACGAATCCGAAACCAAGCGCTCTGCCAGAGAGTGACGAGGATCAGGAAGAGGCGGGGCTGCCCTGGATTTGGATCGCTGGTATCCTAGGCGCTCTCGTGCTGATCACCGGAATCATCGCGACCTCTATTTTTCTGAGACGATAAGACGACAGCGGCATGCCCAGCGGCACTTGCAACTCAATAACACCCAGTCGCCGCGACGCAAGAACCTGCGTGGTCAAAATTGGCGGTGCGTCGGTGTTTTCCAATCGATCCGATGTGCATCATCTACGTGAATATCTCGACCAACTCGACGCCGATAGCTCATCCCGCTATTTCATGATTGTCGGTGGTGGTGAGACGGTCGAATCGATGCGAACGCTGCATCGCACTCACCCTCAGCTGGATCCCCGCCGCATGCATTGGCGCTGTGTCGATCTCCTTTCGGCCACTTGCGATGCCGCTGCGGAACTTCTCGGTTTGAAAAACCGTATCGCAAGCTCCAAGGATTTCGATGCAGCAAACGAGAGCCCAAGTCAAGGATGCTATTTGGTAGACGTACGCAGCTTCTATCAACAAGAAAACTTGGGCTGGATCCCGCAACCCCTCGTACCAACCGAGGACTGGGAAACCACCTCCGATACCCTGGCTTGGCTCCTAGCCTTGCGACTTGCCGCCGACGAACTCCAATTGATCAAAAAACCCGATTGCTCAAGCGTTGACTCGCTCGAGCAAGCTGTAAGCTCGGGTTTGGTTGACCCGCAAATGATGATGCTTTCAAGAAATCAGCCCCACGATTGGAAACTTGAAAC
>JBJTAQ010000899.1:0-9284 GCA_046090945.1 Pirellula sp. | reverse complement strand
TGGGGATTTTTCCTTGGTGAGCGATACAGATGTCATCTGCAGAATACGATTTGGTGGTTTTGGGGGCTGGACCTGGGGGGTATGTGGCGGCGATTCGAGCCGCTCAACTCGGGTTGAATGTGGCTTGTATCGACGAAAACGACAAATTCGGCGGGACCTGTTTGCGAGTCGGCTGCATACCGAGCAAGGCCCTTTTAGAGTCCAGCCATTTGTACCATGACACCAAATCGTCCCTCGGTATTCATGGGATCCAGGTTGGGCAAGTTCAGCTTGATCTCACTGCGATGATGAAGCGTAAGGATCAGATCGTCCAAACGCTCACCGGAGGTATCGACTTGCTGTTCAAGAAGAACAAGGTCACCGGCTATCGGGGCAGAGGAATGATCTTGGGCCCGAATTTAGTCCAAGTCATGGTGGATGGAAAACCGGAGGAGCTACGGGCCAAACGGATTTTGGTTGCTACGGGTTCCAAGCCAGCATCGATGCGAGGGGTCGAGGAGGACGGAGTGTACATCGGCAATTCGACGATGGCACTTGCGTTCGATCGGGTTCCAGAGCGGCTGACGGTTATTGGAGGAGGTTATATCGGACTGGAGTTGGGGAGCGTTTGGAATCGGCTCGGTTCCAAGGTCACGGTGCTCGAAGCGCTCGATCGGATTTTGCCCGGGATGGACCAAGAGTTGAGCCAGATCGCTCAGCGGACGTTCACTCGCCAGGGGATGGAGTTTCGGTTGCAATCATGGGTCGAGTCGGCCAAGGTAGAGAATGGCAAATGCGTGGTTCGCTGCAAAGGGGCTGAGCCGATCGAAAGCGATCGAGTTTTGCTGGCCACCGGACGAGTCCCATTGACCCAAAACATCGGGCTTGAGAATGTTGGGATTGAGACTGATAAGCGTGGGTTTATTCCAGTGGATGGAGACTATCGGACCAAGGTGCCGGGGATCTACGCGTTGGGGGATGTGATCGGAGGAGCGATGTTAGCTCACAAGGCGATGGAGGAGGGGGTTGTATGTATTGAGCGGATGCAGGGTATCCATTCCCACTTCAATTACGACTGCATTCCAGCGATCGTCTATACGCACCCGGAGATTGCAACGGTTGGCAAGACCGAGGAGCAACTCAAGGAGGCTGGCGTCGGCTACAAGAAGGGTGTTGGAGCCTATGGTGCCAACGGTCGAGCTCGGACACTCGGGGAGGCCGAAGGTCGCGTCAAGATTTTGGCGGACGCCAAGACCGATCGGGTCTTGGGGGTCCACATCATGGGTGCTCGGGCGGGGGATTTGATTGCAGAGGCAGCCATTGCGATGGAGTTTGGAGCCAGCAGCGAGGATATCGCGCGGAGCTGTCATGCTCACCCGACGCTCGCCGAGACGATGCATGAAGCGGCCTTAGCGGTCGATGGCCGAGCCATTCACTCTGCCTAGGATATCCCTCCGCCTAGATTTGTGCGGTCCATGACTCCGGTGGATGTGGCGTCCGATGAGAATTTTTTCCCACGACTTCAATTGAAACTAGCTTAACCGATGCCCCGATACAACCCTGCTGAAATAGAGCCCAAGTGGCAAGCTTATTGGGAACAGAATAAAACATTTCGTTGCCCGGATCTTCCGGATCCCAAGGGGAACGGCAAGTTGTATGTATTGGATATGTTCCCATATCCAAGCGGTGCGGGTTTGCACGTAGGTCATCCCGAGGGTTACACAGCCACCGATATCTATTGCCGTTATTGGCGGATGCAGGGCAAAACGGTCTTGCATCCGATGGGTTACGATGCGTTTGGACTACCTGCCGAAGAGTATGCGATCAGAACGAATACTCCACCGCGTCAAAGCACTGAAGCGAACATCGCCAATTTCACACGGCAGCTCAAGATGCTTGGGTTTTCCTACGATTGGGATCGATGTTTAGCGACTACGGATGTCGATTATTTTCGCTGGACACAATGGATCTTTTTGGTCCTGTTTGATACTTGGTACGATCCCAAGGAGAGAAAGGGTAGGCCGATCAGCCAGTTGCCTATTCCTGAACAGGTCAGCTTGCAAGGTCCCGAAGCAGTTGCGAGTTATCAAGACAGCTTTCGGTTGGCTTATCAAGACGATGCATTAGTCAATTGGTGTCCTGCGCTCGGGACGGTGCTGGCCAATGAAGAGGTGATTGACGGTCGGAGCGAGCGAGGAGACCATCCCGTACAGCGAATTCCTCTTCGGCAATGGATGCTCAGGATCACCGCTTATGCCGACCGCTTGTTGGGTGATCTAGATCTGTTGGATTGGTCGGTAGGTATCAAGAAGCTTCAGTCCGACTGGATCGGAAAAAGCACTGGGGCTGAGGTGGATTTTCCCGTGGCCAGTGCCGTTGGCGGGCAAGCTACCCAAGAGGCGATTCGCGTATATACCACGCGTCCCGATACTCTTTATGGGGCTACTTACATGGTCGTCGCACCCGAGCATCCTGTGGTCTCCAAGATTACGACAGCCGAGCAGGCGAGTGTTGTTGAGGAGTACTGCAAGGCGGCTTCGTTCAAGAGCGATCGAGATAGGACCGAAGGAGACAAGCAAAAGACCGGCGTTTTCACCGGAGCTTATGCGATCAATCCAGTGACTCGCAAACCGATTCCTGTTTGGGTTGCCGATTATGTGCTGGGCAATTATGGAACTGGCGCCATCATGGCGGTTCCGGCACATGACACTCGCGATTACGAGTTTGCGGTGAAGTATCGTTTGCCGATCGTGCAAGTTGTCGAGCCGATAGGTGCTACCGCTCAGGAACTTGAAGAGATCCGCAGTGGGAAAGTTTGTTTTGCAGGCGAGGGGATCGCAATCGCTAGCGGCGAGCTTACTGGACTTACGACCAAAGAAGCCAAGTCCAAGGTGATCGAGAGTTTGGAACGCATGGGGCTCGGGCACGAAGCGGTCAACTACAAGTTGCGTGATTGGCTTTTTAGTCGGCAACGATTTTGGGGGGAACCGTTCCCGATCCTGCATGAACTCGGTGCAGACGGAAAGCCCAACGGCCAAATCCGTGCGGTACCCTTGAGTGATCTGCCTGTCGATCTACCGCATTTAGAGGATTTCAAGCCCCATGGTCGTCCTGAGCCACCGTTGGGTAAAGCCGACGCCTCTTGGCTATATGTGGAGCTCGATGGGAAGCGATATCGCCGAGAGACCAACACGATGCCGCAATGGGCTGGTTCATGTTGGTATTACTTGAGATTCATCAGCCCCAAATGCAACGGGGCCTTTGTCGATCGCGAGCAAGAAGCGGCCTGGATGCCTGTAGACCTATACATCGGCGGAGCTGAACATGCGGTGTTGCACCTGTTGTATGCGAGGTTTTGGCATAAGGTCTTGTACGACCGAGGATACGTGACGCACCCAGAGCCATTTCAGAAATTAGTCAATCAAGGGATGATTCTATCGTATGCATACAAGGATCATCGCGGCGCTCTGGTTCCGGTCGATTTGGTCGAGGAAGACGAGCAGGGGGTAGCCAAGCATCGAGAGACGCAAGAGGTGTTGCAGCGCATTGTCGCCAAGATGTCCAAGGCGTTGAAGAATGTGGTTGATCCAGAGGGAGTCGTCAAAGAGTACGGGGCCGATGCACTGAGGCTCTACGAAATGTTCATGGGCCCCTTGGAGGCTACCAAGCCGTGGAGCATGCAAGGGGTCAATGGAGTGCGGAATTTTCTCGACCGCGTGTGGCGATTGATTGTCGATTCGCGATCCGAGGCGTTCACATTGAGCGAATCGGTCCAAGATGTGTCGCCCAATGCCGAACAAGACAGGGTTGTGCACAGCACGATTGCAGCGGTCACGCAGGACATCGAGAATCTTTCTTTCAACACAGCGATTGCTCGGATGATGGAGTTTGTGAATTACTTTACCAAGGAGTCCGTTCGGCCCAGATCGGCGATGGAGAGCCTGACGCTTCTTTTAGCGCCGTTCGCACCCCACTTGGCCGAAGAGCTTTGGAGGGTTCTTGGGCACAGCGATACGCTCGCCTATGAGCCTTGGCCAAAAGCTGACGCACAGAAGATGAAAATCGCGTCGATTGAGGTTCCGGTCCAGGTCAACGGTAAGTTGCGAGCAAGGGTGCTAATGCCCGTAGGGATCGATCATGAGCAGACCCAGCAACTAGCGATGGAAAGCGAACGGGTCGCGGAGCTTTTGGTGGGCAAGGAGTTGCTCAAGGTGGTTATTGTTCCGGGCAAGATGGTTAACTTTGTTGTTAAGAACTAGTCCGGGCAAAATAACATAAAATCGAGGAAAACTACTTGCATTACTGCGTCAGCAGGCTGACAATTTGTCCGGCTAGTCAGTCAATTTGACGCCCGGTCTGCGGCGGCTAGCTTTGGGTGGCGATAATTTCGGGCAGGAGCAAGTTCAATAGGTTGCTCTTCGCGTCTTCCGTTGGGGTTGTTGGTAAGCGGGCGTTGAGCGGTTATGGTGCAAGAGGGGGAGGTTTCTCAGGCCAAGGAAGTGGTATTAAGGAATTACATTCCCAAGGATACTCCTGAGAATGTGTATCGGACCTTGCAGGCTTACCATTATTTGATCGTTGGTTTGTTTGCTTTCTGGACATTCGTACGAGTTGCGGCGATAGCGGGCAAGCATTTTGTGAATGTCAGTGAAACGGCCATCGCGATGATGCCCGTGGAGATTCGCTCTGGGGCTGTTGGTGCTTTGATTTGTGTCATCTTAGCTGCTTTTAACTTGACGACTGCTTACGGCGTCTTCACGAAGGAGACTTGGGGGTGGTGGTTGGCGTTGATTGGAATGTTTTGGGGGATATTCCAAAGCTTTGGCGACCTTGCGATCGAGACTTGGATTAGTTCTGGGATGCTTGTTTCGGCTTTACATATTTCGATTGCCCTGGGTTTATGCGTTCTTTTGGGATGGTTGATCAGCATCCATTCATCGGCCGGGATGCGTGTGAAATTCGGGGTGCAAGTCGGCAGGCCGCTTGCCCTAGGCCTAGGGCTGACGGCCGGACTGATTTTGGGTCTCATTTTTCTGGTTTGGGCTTGGGCAACGCTGCCCATGACCGCAGCGGCATGATGGATGGTCTAACCAGCGGCCGAGCAGCTATGCCGTCTGGGTAGTCTAACGGTTTAAACCCAAAGTTTGAGTCTTCCTTGCAGTCGCCCGGGCAGGGCTTTATCCACCCATCGTTGGATTTGTGTTTTATTGTAGCGGACGCTGAAATGACCGCAGATGATCTGTTGGTTGAGGAACAAATCTTTCCGTTCAACGAAGTCATCCAAGTGCATGTGACCATCTTTGTGGATTCGATCGCGACGATGGTCTGGAGCGAGAAACGTCATCTCAGCGATCAGGATTTTTGCGCGGTACATGTCGGGGTTTTGGTCTAGTCCTGCTGGTGCAGTATCGCCGGTGTATGCGACCAGGGGGATTCTGGTTTCCGAGGTGACCTCGACCCCTGAGAGTCTAGCATCGCGGATTTGATCACCGCTCCAGGCAGCAAACTCGGGCTTGAGTTTTCTTCTTTTTTCCCAAACGATGTAGCCCAAGGCTGGGATTGAGTGCTTCATGGCATGGGTGGTTACGACCAGTTCGCGAGTCAGTTCGATTTCCTGATTCTCGCGAACTCCAATCAGTTCGCAAGGCATGCGGCCGCGATCGAGCCTGGTAAAGACTTTGAGCATTTGATCGACCGTCGAAAGTGCATAATCGGGCAGATAGAGCGTGGGCCTTTCCATTTTCATCATCCGTCGCCGAGCGACATAGGCGGGGATTGCAGCGATATGATCCAGATGTGGATGGGAGATGAAAGTTCTCGGCAGCGCCATAAAGTCCCATGGCTGTGCACCGAGATCGAACCCGAGCTTCAGCTCCGAGACCCTCCAGTAGCTTTGAACCGCAGCTCGCGAGTATCCGTCGATCGTCAACCCATCGTGATGCAAAGACAGCGTGGGAGCGTTGTCTACCGATCCGAGCCCTTCGATCAGCGAATCCTCGGATTGTTCTTTGCCGTTTCGGTCCATGATGAATCGTCCAGGGCGCGATGAATTGGGCTTAAAAGTACTTAAAGGCCAGTTGGGAGACCAGGGGTTGGAGTTTTGCTTTAGCCTGCGAGGACCACTCCAGGACATCCGCGTGTTCGGTCGAGCTGGGCTGGTCGGGATTGGCGACATTGGTCACCACAGAGAAGGCTAAGACCGGAACGCCGGCTTGCATTGCAAGCAGAGCTTCGGGCACCGTGCTCATCCCTACCATGTCGGCTCCCATACGTCCAAAGGCGCGGTATTCGGCTCGCGTCTCATAGTTTGGTCCAAGCGTGGCGAGGTAAGTTGCAGAGGGCAGGGCGAAGCCAAGTTCCAACGAAGTTTCTTGGGCTCTGGCCAACCAAACCGGGTCGTAGGTCCGATGGGACCTTGTAAGTGTAGACAGGCCGAGCGGCTGAGGGTTCGCGGTGTTGCTCGTTTGAAACAACCAGTTGATATGGGAATCGATCGCGACGACTTGACCGCTTTGAAACCTTGGGTTAATTCCGCCCGAGGCATTGGAGAGGATCAAAAGTTCGATTCCCAATTCCAGGAGCGTTCTGACCGGAACTAGCGATTCGTCCAACGACCAGCCTTCGTACAGATGGCATCGGCCTTGGAGTGCGGCGATCGCGGTACCTCGAAGTTGGCCGAGGACTAGTTTGCCGGAGTGTCCGGAAACTCTCGGCACAGGGAATTCAGGAATTGATTCGAAGGGGATGGCAGTTGGGTTTTCAAGAGAATCGGCCAAACTTCCCAGTCCGCTTCCGAGAACCATGCCGATGCGAGGTTTGAATCTCGGATGGTGTTCCTTGACCCATCGGGCCGAGGTTCCATCAATCGGATCGGGCTTAAGGCTCTGCGGAATGGTAATGACTCCCGAGTGGGTCAATCAAACTTGACTCAACGTTGTTTTGAGTGATGCTTGGCGTCATACTCCAAGACACCCGTCAGGAGCGTCGTTAGCCTTGGTTCTGCGTCGTTAGCGATTGCAATAATCTTGGACACATCGGCTGCTTCGAGGGCATCAGGCAAGCACATATCGGTGATGACGGAGAAACCGACGGTTCGCATCGAGCTGTGGACGGCGACGATGACCTCCGGAACTGTGGACATTCCGACGACATCCGCGCCGATTTGTCGGAGGAATCGATACTCGGCTCTGGTTTCAAGATTTGGGCCGGCGACAGCGACGAATACGCCTTGGTGTGCAACGATATCGGATTTCCTTGCGATCCGCAGGGCTTCTTGGATCAATCGTCGATCGTATGGCTGACTCATATCCGGGAAGCGCGGTCCGAGTCGATCATCGTTGATACCGATCAAGGGGTTGCCGCCCATGAGGTTGATATGATCCTCGATGAGCATAATATCCCCAGCTTGGTAGTTGGGGTTCATACCGCCACAGGCGTTGGAGACGACCAGCAGATCGGCTCCGAGGGATTTCATGACTCGCACCGGCAGAGTGATTTGGTCCAGCGGGTAGCCTTCGTACATGTGAAAGCGACCTTCCATGGCCAGGACGGGAACCCCCGCTAGTTCTCCGCAGATCAGCCGTCCGCGATGGCTTGTCGCGGTCGATTTCAAAAAATGAGGTATTTGAGAATACTCGAACTCCGCTTGGATTTGGATTTTCTTGACCAGGGAGCCAAGCCCAGTTCCGAGGATGATACCTGCGTGCGGGGTACGATTCCACCGTTTGCGAATCACTTCGCAGGCTTCTTGGATTTTGTCGTAAAGATCTAGCATCGTAGAACCGGTTGAGTCCCGTTTGGGTTAGTTTATCGAAGAATCATGTCATCGACTGTTCTTCCGGATGGGATCATGGGAAGAACATGTTCTTGGTAGGGGACCTGGACATCCAGGACGTAAGGACCTGGGTATTGGATCATCTCTGAGAGTGCGGCTTCTAGATCGGCCTTATGCCTGACGGTAGCTGCCCCGCATCCGAATCCTTTGGCGATCCCCACAAAGTCCGGGTAACGGTTTTCCGCGTAGGTATGAGCAACGGTTGATCCTGGTCCACGAGCCTCTTCATGGTCGATAGGTCCGAGGTAGGTATGGGCGCGATTCGAGCCCATGAATCGGTCTTCCCATTGCACGACCATCCCGAGGTGCTGGTTATTGAGCAAAAGGACTTTGACGGGGAGTTTTTCGCAATGAAGCGTCGCGAGTTCCTGAATGTTCATCTGAAAGGATCCATCCCCATCGATATCGATGACCAAGGCATCTTTGTGGGCTGCTTGGACACCCATGGCAGCCGGGAGTCCGAAGCCCATGGTTCCAAGCCCGCTGCTGCTGAGCCAGGCTCGTGGCCTGCGGAATTTGAAGAATTGAGCCGCCCACATTTGATGCTGTCCAACACCGACGGTGACGAATGTTTTGCGGTTTTTGGTCAACTCCGAGAGCGTATGAATCGCGTGCTGCTGGAGGATGCCATCGAATTCCTGGTCGTATTGGAATGGATACTTGGCCTTCAACTCTCGGCAATGATTCACCCAAGGTGCGATGCCTTCGGGGGGCTCGACGATTTTATTCAGTTCGCTCAAGGCGTACTTGATGTCGCTCCGCACGGCGATGTGTGCAACCTTGTTCTTGTTCAATTCCGAAGCGTCGACATCGACGTGCACGATCTTGGCGTTTTTTGCAAACGATGCCAAGTGGCCGGTGACGCGGTCATCGAAACGAACGCCCAGTGCCAGGAGCAGATCGCAGTCGCGCACCGAGTAGTTTGCATAGGCGGCGCCGTGCATACCGAGCATATCCATGCACAACGGACCATCGGCGGGGTAGACCCCAAGCCCCATGACGGTCATTGCCACAGGAATTCCTGTTTTGTTTGCGAACTCTCGCAGTTCCTCGGATGCTTCTGCGGTGATAATCCCACCTCCGCAATAAATGATCGGTCGTTTGCTGTGCCGCACGGCTGCTGCGATTTGACGGATCTGCTCGGGGGCTGCATTGGGATGCTTGGTCGGTGAGTATCCCGGAAGATTCATCGGGACATCCCAGTCGACTTCACAGGAATCCAACTGCACATCCTTGGGCATGTCGATTAAGACAGGCCCAGGGCGTCCCGTGGTTGCGATATAGAAAGCCTCCTTCATCACTCTTGCGACGTCGTCAACTTTGGTCACAAGGTAATGATGTTTGGTGATACCTCGACAGATTTCAACGATGGGTGTTTCCTGGAACGCATCGGTACCGATTACTCCCGTGGGAACTTGTCCTGTAATGGCGATCAGCGGGATGCTATCGAGTTTCGCATCAGCGATAGCCG
>JBJTAQ010000898.1:0-1626 GCA_046090945.1 Pirellula sp. | reverse complement strand
CGCCGGATGGCATTCGAGGTGAATTTAAATCGATCACTTCCGCTGTTTCTGGTTCACCGGTATGCGAGTACCTGCCTCGATGGGGGGCCCAACTCGATCGTTGGGCACAAGTTCGAAGTGTGCATCACGATATGAAAAACCACAATCCCGCTTGCTATTACTCGCTGACCGGCAAGCGTCCGCCAACGGATGACATCCGCCTGCGGGATACGTTGGAGCTATACCCGGCGTTTGGATCAAGCGTTGCGCGGTTTTCCCAGCCGCATCCAGGGGTACCAACCTTTGTCGCTTATCCGCACGTCCTGCGGGACGGGGCCATCGCACCAGGCCAGCATGCAAGTTTCCTAGGCAAACAGTACGACCCATACTTTTTCCAAGCCGATCCGAATTCTTCGGAGTTCGGTCTACCGGAACTGCAGCTTCCTGCGAATATCGACATCGCCCGACTCGAACGCCGTCGTGATCTCGTCGAACTCATCGACCAAGAAAGAAGACTCATCGAACAATCCTCAGACGCAAGAGGTCTGGACCAACTCCAGCAACAGGCGCTCAAGATACTCTCTTCTACTGGCCTTCGAGACGCCCTAAACCTGGGACAGGAATCCTCGAACCTGCGGGACGCTTACGGACGCACGACCTACGGACAATCCTGTTTGCTGGCAAGGCGATTGGTACAGGCCGGAGTGAAGTTTGTCACTGTCTACTTTTCGCAGAGCATCGGAGGCAAGGGGAGTGAAGGCTGGGACACCCACCAAGAGAATTTCAAGGACCTGCGGGAGCGACTTCTTCCAATGACCGATCAGACGGTCCCGACCCTCATCGATGATCTTCAAAACCACGGGCTGCTGGACGATACGCTCGTGATCTGGATGGGCGAGTTCGGGCGCAGTCCTCAGATCGGGGATAGGGACGGTAAGGGCCGAGGGCACTGGCCGGATTGCTACACCGTTATGATGGCCGGAGGCGGAATTCACGGGGGGGCGGTTTATGGAGCTAGCGATGCCAAAGGGGCTTATCCGGCCGCCGACCCGGTCGGCCCCGAAGACATCGCTGCTACGCTCTACTGGGCTCTAGGGATCGATCCGCATGCCGAGGTAATCGACACCCAAGGCCGACCATTGGCGATCTCGACCGGCAATCCAATCAACCAAATTTTTCGATAACTCGAAATAGCTTAGGGATACCCCAAGCCAGTCCTCAGTCCATCTATTCGACTCGCAGAGTTGCGTCGGAATCAGAACCACTGCGGGCATCCGATCGAGAGATCCTCGGACCCATCGATTGCTGAATTTGATCGGGAGCTCTCAGAAAGCGATTGACGATCAACCAAAGAATCGCAATCGCAAGAAGCAGTGCGATGACCGCGTAGAAAAACAGTTTCGCAAGACTCTGCGCCATGGTCCCAACCGGTACCGTAATCGAATCGGCTGGTACTTGAACCAAAAGCATCAAAGACGTTGGTTGCCTTCGCTCAAACTCGTCCATTCCCTTGCGAGCGATCTCAACTTTCTCCATCGCCGCGATCCACTGGCCCTGATAAGCTCTCCCATCGGGATGCTTTGAAATTGGATCGATGTAGTCGAGCATCCCCTCCTCTTTGAGTTTGTCTAACGACTCTTGATCTAT
>JBJTAQ010000897.1:0-1273 GCA_046090945.1 Pirellula sp. | reverse complement strand
GTTGTTTGGAGCTAGCAGCGATCCGTCTCGGGTCGCTCGGGATGCACGCCGCAAAAGCATTCTCGATTTCGTGCGAGAGGATTCCAAGTCGCTTGCTGGTAACCTTGCGGCCAATGATGCTCGAAAGCTTGACGAATACTTTACGTCGATCAGGGATATCGAGCTGAGGATTGAAAGATCGGAGAAACTGCCACCGGTCAAGACCCCGGAGTATCCAGCGCCGCAATCAGTTCCAGCAGTGTACGAAGAGCACATTCGGCTGATGGCCGATTTGATGGTGTTGGCCTTTCAAGCGGACGTGACGCGAGTCATTACCTTTGTTTTGGCAAATGAGGGAAGCAACAAATCCTATGCGTTTATCGATGTCCCAGAGGGACATCATGACCTTTCGCATCACGGCGGAGACGGAGGTAAACAGTCCAAGTTGCGGCAGATCAATATTTTCCACACCAAACAGTTGGCGTATTTCTTGACCAAATTGCAGTCGGTGCAGGAGGCCGAGGGTTCGCTGCTGGATCATGCAATGATCGCTTATGGGAGTGGTATTCACGACGGCAATGCCCACAACCATGAGGACCTGCCCGTTTTGGTCGCGGGGGGAGGATGTGGGACGCTCAAAACGGGGCGTTATGTTTCGTTCCCTAAAGAGACACCGATTAGCAATTTATGGCTATCGATGCTCGATCGGATGGAAGTGGATCTGGAGAAGCTAGGGGATAGCCAAGGGCATTTGCCTGATCTGATGTAGTTGTAGAACATTGCTATCCTCTGCCGTTTAGTGCGTTAGCTGAGCTTTAGGTATTTCGTTTTCATCGGCCGTATACAAGCTGCTCCACAGTTGAGGACAACTGTGGCACGTTGATATCCTCAGCCGTTCAGTGAGACGGTTCAGTGGATTGATTACCGGTCGCTCCGGTCGCCTTATCGATCGCAGAGCGAAACTGATTGTAACTGCGAGAACCCAAATGTCTTTCCTGGATAATCCCCTGGGGATCGATAATGAATGTTGTTGGGATAGCTCGGATATTGTCGAACGGTGATGGCAAACCGGAACCGGATACAATGTGGAAGGTGATGCCGTTTGAATCGACGAATCGCTTCAAAGTGTCTTCTGGTTCGCCGCTGATTCCGATGACGACGGTATTCTGATCTGCAAGGTCCACAGAGAGTTTCTGGAGGTCTGGCATTTCAGCGACGCATGGAGGGCACCATGTTGCCCAGAAATTCAGAACAACCGTCTTGCCTTTTAAGGTTTCCAATTGGATCTCATCTC
>JBJTAQ010000896.1:0-1476 GCA_046090945.1 Pirellula sp. | reverse complement strand
TTCTTGATGGGTGGATAATCGATGACCTTCGTGTTCGACCAGTAGCATGACGCTTCCGCGGCCCACAGGAATTTGAAAAAGCCCAGTCGGTTCGGTTTGGACTTTGGATTTCATGGTCCAGTTCCGATTTCCATCCTCGCGCAGGAAGGCTTGGACGTTCGCTCCAGCGATGGGTTCGCCGGATTGGTTGTCGACGATCAAGCCTTCGATTCTTTGGGGTGCGGGTTCGGTATCGGGGAAACCGTAATTGTTTGGAATCCGCAGGACAAGCCCCAGACGAGAAACCCACAACTCACAAGCACCCAGTTGGTTGGAATTAGGGGTGAATTGCTCGTTGAGGCTATAGAGAAGGAAGTAATATCCTGGTTTCAGATCCAAGGGTGCTTGTAGATCGTGGGTAGCTTCTTGGTAGTCGATCGTTGGGGCTAGATCGGTGGACCACGATTTTACGGGTGCTTTATTGAAAAGCGTCTGGCGGTCTTGCTCATCGATTTGGTCAGGCCGCCATCGGTTGGGTTGATCCATTCTGTTTCGCCAATCGGCATCGACAATCCTGAAGTGGATCTTCGAGATATTCTTGTAGCGAACACGGATGGTGGATCCCGGGGCGTTCCAGACCCGTTCGATCGAGACGTTGAGTGCTTTGGAGGTGATGGTTTCGATCAAGTTGTGGCAGAGTTTGCCTCCGATGCTCTCTGGAAAAGCGTTCTTGCCTTGCAGGGCGACTTCGTAAGCGGCTTCCAAATCGTTTTGGCTCATGAGAATATTCGCCCATTGCTGCCGGGCGTTGGCCGACAGAGGATGCTTGGCGTTCTTTTGAGCAAAGTCTTCGAGAAGAGCTAGGGCACGAGCGTCTTTTTCTTCGCCCAGCGCGTGGTTGTAGGTGAAGCGTATTCGCTCGAGTTCGTTGTGAAGTCGAGCATCCGGGGATTCGTCCTTGGCGTGGAACTTCAAAAGATCTTGGAATAGTCGGATCGCTTTGAGTTTCGGCGACTGAGCGTCGGTCGTTGTGGGGTTCCATGCTAGAAAGTCCTCGGTGGAGCCCAGGGCAGCGGAATTTGCATCGATTTCAAAAGCATCCTCTCGGACAACCCCGGCTTGTTCTCCCGAGGCATAAAAACCGATCGCTTCGTGGGCCAGGAAGTCGTAGAAGGTTGGTCGGTAAGAGTCGGGATACGTGCCTCGATCAAGCAGTGCGTCCAAGGTGCTGATAGGAGTTGATTTCAGATCGTCGCTGTTGGCTAAAGACGCTGAATACTGCTGATCGATCTCTTTGAAGATCCTTCCTAGATCCCAAGTTTTAATATCTTGGGAGTTGTCTTCAGCGACCGAGGTGCGACGCTGAAATTGCCACCGATTGGACTCGAAGTAGGACCAGTACCAGTGACCGAGGATCGCGTGCAGGGCCGGTCTGACTTGCTCGGGAGCGGATCCCAGTTCCTTCTGGAGTCCGACGATGGCTTCCGCAGGATCGCC
>JBJTAQ010000895.1:0-10739 GCA_046090945.1 Pirellula sp. | reverse complement strand
GACCGCTTCACGTACCCTACGGCCTATCGCCTCCGGCCTAACGCCTAATGCCTCTGCACGTGGCCTACGGGGAATGGTACGATGGGTCTTTCCAACGAATGACAGTCGACTCGGAGACCACTCCATGTTTTGCAGCAAGCTGATCCCACTGTGGTTTTTGATCGCTGCCGCGATGGTATTGAGTAACGCGTTTGCCCAAGATACCACCGATCCGACGGCCAATCCCTTGAGAATCGTCCAGCAGGGCAAATCGACGGCAATCATTCTGTTGGATCGCTCCGCAAGCGATCCTGAAAAGCAAGCGGCGTTGGATCTCCAAGACGCTGTGCAAAAAATGTCCGGGGCTGCTTTGAAAATCTTAAGCGAACCCGACGAAATCCAGACATCGCTCGCTTCCAACAACCCACTGCTGATCCTCGGTCACTTGGCCCTGTCCCTCGATCCAACACTTCAAGCAGCGATCGACCAAGTCAAGAAAACCAATCCCACGCTCCGCACCGATGCGATTGCCTTGAGACGCAACGCCAACCGAGTCTATCTGGCCGGTAGCAATCCCGAAGCCCACGCTTATGCAGTTTACGAACTGCTCCATCGTTGGGGCTGTCGCTGGTATCTGCCAACTCCGATCGGCGAGTGTATCCCTGAATCCTCGGACTTGAACATCGGAAATCTTGACTACGCCTACGCTTCTCCCTTCGAAGTCCGTCGCTACTGGCTGTCGTGGCTCGGAGATGGTTCCGGCAAGCCGGAATTCATGCGACGCAATCGCTTTAACGATCTGAGCGTCCCGAGCGGCCATATCCTGGGCCAGTATACCAAGGAACTCATCCCGCCCGGAAAATCGATGTTCAATGTCCCAATCTCCGAAGATATGACCGCGGAGCATGTGGCCAATCAAGTCCTGTCGATCTACTCAGCAGGCAAAGACGTCCAACTCGGCATGGAGGATGGACTTTATGAGTCCGATTCCCCCCGAGACAAGGAACTCATCGCACTTCAATACGACAAGTACTTTCAAACGCAATCGTATACCGATGCATTTATGGTCTTTTATAACAGAGTCGCAAAAATCCTTCAGGAAAAAGCACCTCAGAGCAAATCGCATATCGGCTTTCTGGCTTACTCGAACATCACTCTGCCACCTCTGCGTATCGACAAGGCTGAAAAGCCGCTGGTCGCCTACCTTGCTCCGATCGACTTCGATCCAATCCATTCGATGGATGATCCTCGATCGGCTCCTCGCCGCGAACTCAAAGAGATTCTCTACCGATGGGCGGAGATCATGGAAGGCCGATTGGTGATCTACGATTACGACCAAAGCATGCTCGTATGGCGAGATATTCCGAATCCATCCCACCTAGCCTTTGCAAAAGATGTTCAGCATTACCGAAAAGCAGGCATCTTGGGGGTGGATACCGAAAGCCGCGGTGCATCGGCGACCACATTTCTAAACCTCTACCTTCGAGGCCAGTTGCTCTGGAACCCCGACATGGATGTCGAAACGCTCCTCGAAGAGTTCTATCCCAAGTTCTATGGTCCAGCCGCTAAACCGATGCAGGAATACTGGTCGGCGATCTACCAAGCTTGGCATGAGACTCTAGCGACCGAACACGAGTACTTCGTCGCACCAGCGATCTATACACCTGAATTGGTTGCCAAGCTCAAGGAGAAACTCCTGCAGGCCGAAACGCTCGTCCAGCCGTTGCAGACAAGCCAAGGGCGGAACGAAAGGTTGTTCGTCGAACGCATGCGACTCGCTCGGCTGCAATTCGATCTGCTCGAAGCTTACATGGCGATGGTCAAGTCGGCCAATACCGATGCGGATTATGCGGCAGCCGTCTCGCTTGGCGAGCAAGGCTTAGCGATCCGCGAGCGATTGACTGAAGCAAACCCAACCTTTACGACCTATAAGAAGATCGGCGAGTCCGGATACGCTTGGTGGCCCGGTGAAGTCCAGCAGTACCGCGAACTGATCCCATGGACCAATGGTCCGCAGGGCAAGCGGATCGCTAATCTGCCCGTCGAGTGGGCTTTTAGAATCGACCCCAAGGATCAGGGACTCACCGAGGGTTGGCACAAGCGACCTGTCGATGGCCAGTGGAGCAAATTGCGTTCGGATTTGTATGCACAGGCTCAGGGGGTGGTGACTGAGGATTACCAGAGTTACACTGGCCATCTTTGGTACGACACTCCCATGGAGCTTACCGCCGAGCAGGTGCAGGGCAAGGTGCATATGCGGTTCCCAGGCATTTTCAACGAGTCTTGGCTGTACATCGATGGAATCGAGGTTGCGCATCGGCCCTTCAAAGGCTTGTGGTGGCTCAACGATTATCGGTTCGAATGGGATGTCGATCTGACAGGAAAGCTTCATGCGGGTAATAACCGCGTCACGCTCCGACTCTACAACCCGCACCATTTCGGTGGGATGTTCCGACGCCCCTTCTTGTATCAACGACTACCATGATTCGAACCCCAGCAATTCCCGCGTTCTTACTCTTGTGTCTGTTTTGCGAATATTCGCTATGCAAATGCACCGCCCAGGAAAGTCGATCGGTATCCGAATCGGTATCGGTGCATGCGAGGCTCGACCTGATCGACTCGGCTGATCCTGCCAAGGGGATCATACAGAGCCTTGAGGATTGGACTCGTCGTCGCGAGTCGATACGCAAGAATATCGAGGTCGTCATGGGGCCGCTGCCCGATCGCCGTTTTTTAGAACCGGTCGAGTACGAGGTCTTGGAAGAAACCCCGCTTGATAACGGCTTGATCCGGCGCAAGATCGAGTACAGGACCGAACGAGTAGATCAGCGGGGCAAAGAGGACCGAGTCCGAGCTTATCTGCTCGTGCATTCAAAAAATCCTGAAGCGCGCCGACCCGCCGTATTATGCTTGCACCAAACCATCGGCATCGGGAAAGGGGAACCGACGGGGCTCGGCGGTAGCCCCAACCTTCACTATGCGTTGGAATTAGCCCAACGCGGCTACGTAACGCTTTCGCCGGACTACCCTTCCTTTGGCGAGCACGAGTACGACTTTCTTGCCAATTCGCATTGGGCAAGTGGTAGCATGAAGGCGATTTGGGACAACATGCGAGCGATCGACCTACTAGAGCGATTGCCGATGGTCGATCCAAAGCGGATCGGTTGCATCGGGCATTCACTCGGTGGTCACAATACGATCTTCACCAGTTTTTTCGATGATCGGATCTCGGTCGCAGTTTCCAGTTGCGGGTTCACCCGGTTTGGCAAGTACTACGGTGGGAACCTTCAGGGTTGGACCAGCCAGAGGTACATGCCTCGAATCGCCAACAACTATTCAAATCAGCCCGAGTTGGTCCCGTTCGATTTTCCGGAGTTGATCGCAGGCATTGCACCGCGAGCTTTCTTTACAAGTTCGCCGATTCGCGATGATAACTTTGAGGTCTCTGGGGTTCGAGAGACGATCGAGCAGGCATCGGTGATTTTTCGGCTGTACAGTGCACCTGGACAACTTCAAGCGATCTACCCAGATTCGGCCCATGACTTCCCGCCAGAGGCTCGCGAGCAGGCTTACAGCTTCATCGACCGAGCGCTCAATCTTGAGGGTTCGCTTCGGAATTGATTTCGCCCGGCGCAGTGCGTCGGCGGCGTCGGGTCTTGGCGTTGGCCCATTCCTTGGTCATCACCTCGAACACATCGTGCGACTCGTATCGAGCGATGTTTTTCCCTTCGGGCATCGGGCCGATCAGGCCTCTGAAGATAGGCATTCCACGCAGGTCCAAATCGGTGCTGCTGTCATCGATCCCGACTTGGGTGTGGGTTCGATAGATCATTTCGGCATTATGGAAATCGCGGATTTTTAGCGAGCCATCGGAAGCTCGGGTCACCACGCGAAAAATTTCCTTTTTGGCCATCGATGCAGATCTGTCTACGAAGAATTGAAATAAAAAACCTGGGTAACTGCCCGTCTCGTTCTGAGGGTATCGGACGATTGACGCAAAGCCTTGCGTTTTCGCTCGGCCGACAGAGACTTCGGACACTTCGGATTAACCGCTACATCAGGGCCTGCTCCATTCGAGTCAGACTATTCGATACAATCGATAACGCCCAAGCGTGTACAGCAGGGGCGAGTGACTCTACTTTTCCAATAATAGGATTTCTCTAGCCAAGATCCATCATGCAACATCCTTTCGAGACCGATCGTCGACGTTGGCTCGGTGGCCTGTCGGCCTTGCTCGCCGGAGCCTCCTGCCCGAGTGCCTTGGCACAGCCCGGATATGATCCTCGGGAAAAGAAAAAGGTTGCTGCCGTGGTTACGGTTTACCGCAAGAAGTCGCACGCGGACGTTTTAGTGGGCAAGATTCTCGATGGATGGCGACAGGATGGCGGGCTCGGACCCGACTTGCAGCTCGCATCGCTCTACGTCGACCAGTATCCTGCCGAAGATATGTCGGTCGAGTTGTCCCGGAAGCATGGTTTCCGGCTTTGCAAGACGATTGAGGAAGCGCTGACGCTCGGAGGTCAACGGATTGAAGTCGATGGGGTGCTGAGTATCGGCGAGCATGGCGATTACCCTCACAACGATTTCGGTCAGCATCTATATCCTCGCAAGCGGTTTTTTCAGGAGATTACCGATGCGATGGCCAAATACAAACGCGTGGTACCGGTGTTCAACGACAAGCATCCTGGTCCGGAGTGGAAGGATGCGATTTGGATGGCCCAGCGAGCTAAGGAACTCCAGGTGCCGTGGATGGCCGGCTCGAGTTTGACCGTCAGTTATCGTTCACCGGATGCCGATCTGGGATGGCAGCAAGGTGTATCGGCTGCGGTCGGTATTGGCTATTCCGGCTTGGATATCTACGGGATCCACACCTTGGAATTCCTGCAAAGCATCTTGGAACGCCGCCGAGGGGGCGAGCACGGGGTGGCTTGGGTACAAGCTCTACCGTGCGACAAGATTGGAATGCTGTTGGATCAAGGAGTGATCCACTCGGATCTATTCGATCAAGCGTTGAGAGCCACAGGCACAGATCGGCAATCGGTCCTGAAGGATCCTCCCAAGGATGGGGCGGCATTTATTTTGGGGTATGTGGATGGACTGGTTGTGCCCGTTTTGATGCTTCCGGGCAAGGCCCAAGGGATTGGAGCGGCAGTTTTGGATCAGACTGGACGGAGCTTTGCAACGCGGGTCGAGGAGCGTGAGGAGCCTTACTATCCCCACTTTGCGTATCTGCTTAAGGGGATCGAGCGAATGTTCCACTCCGGCAAACCTGCCTATCCGATCGAACGCACACTGCTCACGGCTGGCATGCTCGATCATTTGCTCGTTTCGCTCCGAGAGCAGAGTCGCAGAATAGAATCGACAGATTTGAGGATTGAATACCAGCCGGTCGATTATCGATATGCTCCGCACTTGCTACTCGACGAGCCATAGGTTGTGATACAATCGAAGACTGTTGGCTATAACCTTTCAATAGTCTGCAGTTTCCATCTTTATCCCTTGGACAGGCTACGCCATGCAAAACAGAACAGCCTTTACTGGACGGATATTGCTTGCTCTGTTGCTGATGATCTGCTTCTACACATTGGCCATAAGTCTTGCGGGATTCCTCATATTTATCCCGATAGGGATGGTGGTTTTCCTGCATCGTTTCCAAATTCATATTGGTATCGCTTCATTTGTCGGTGGGTGCATGATTCTCTGGTCTGTCCTGCCTCGTTGGGATCGATTTGTTGCACCCGGACCGCGTTTGACGGAAAAAGACCAGCCGGAGCTTTTCAAACAGCTTCAGAGCATAGCGCAAAGCACAGAGCAATCGATGCCTGCCGAAGTCTACGCTCTTCCTGAAATGAACGCATGGGTTGCCAATCGTGGCGGAATCATGGGAATCGGTAGCAGACGGATCATGGGTATTGGAATCCCGCTGATGCAGGTCCTGTCGACGCAGCAACTGCGAGGTGTCTTGGCTCACGAGTTTGGACATTACTATGGTGGTGACACCAAACTTGGTCCTTGGCTGTACATCACGCGATCAGCCATCATGCGCACCGTTATCAATCTTGCTTCGAACGGTTCTTCGATCCTCTTGATCCCATTCAAATGGTATTTAAGACTCTTCTTGGCGTTGACCCAAAAGGTATCACGGCAACAGGAATTTACCGCAGATGCGTTAGCAGCAAAAATTGTCGGCCCGGAAGCGATTGGAGAAGCACTTAAGGCGGTACACTCAAAAGCATTAGCGTTTGACGGTTTCTGGCAAAATGAATACTCCCCTGCCCTGGAGCTTGGGGTCCGGCCTCCGATGGCCGAAGGCTTTCGGGAGTATTCCGACGCTCCGAGGGTCCGCGAAGCCGTCGATGCGGCATTGAAGAAAGCGTTGGAGGAATCCAAGAGCGATATCTATGACTCGCACCCTGCGCTCAAAGAGCGTCTTCAGGCGATCCAGAAGGTTGCAGGCCCCAGGCAACCTGCGATCGACCCACCAGCGATCCATTGGATCCGCGATGTTGATGGCATCGAACGCCAAATGATCGATCATATAGCTCAAACTTTGAACGTGAGTTCACCCAAGGCCGTCCAATGGTCCGAGACTGCGGAGATCGTCCTGCTCCCTAACTTGTACGCCACGATTCAGCAACTCGGAGGAAACTTTAACGGGATGACCTTTGGACGAGCTGTCGAGAAACTTGGCAATCAGGCTGACTTTACAGAATTGCTGAGCCAGAGATTCCTCTCCGAAGTCGACGACTTCGACACGAGGCGCATTTACGCTGCTCGAATCATCGGCACGCTTTCACTTTTGGCTTTCAACAAGCAGGGCTGGAATCTTGAAAACCCGATTGGGCAACCACCCTATGTTACGAAATCTGACGATCAGGATTCAGTGGTTCGTCTCGATCCGGTCGAATGGATCGATCGATACATCGAAAGGAAATGTACTATTGATGAGTTACTTGCCAAGTATCAAGAGTTTCAGATCGAGGGTGTCGAATTGGATCAGCTTCTCGTAAAGCGAGCCTAAGATGGGATTCATTTCCTGCGGTCGGCGAGTCGCTGTTGGTCCAACGGGCAACCGCTGACTAGCCTTGGGAGGCAAACTCTTCCCACCATCCGTCACTAGCGACGGAATCCGATGGCATGGGCATGGGTAGTCGATCTGTCTGCGTCCATACCCTTGGATTCCCATCGACGGGGAATTCTTCTGAGAATGGGGTTGCAGGGCGCGACGCTAGGGGCTCTGTTTCGACCCATTCTTGTTCGAACCAAAGTGGCATCGATTCAGCCGACGATTCCTCGACTGCCACGGTTGTCGGGGCAGCAGGCGCGGTCACCTTGGGAGCAACGACCCGAGTCCTGGCTGGCAAAACGATCGGTTCTGGCTCTTGAACTTTGGCCTCTGCAGCCTTGATCACCGGAGCAGGCGTTGGCTGGATCGCAATCGAGGGTAGCTGTTGAGTCAATCGATCTGGGCGATAGATCTCCGCAACACCCGGTTGCCCTTGTGCTGGCAGAACTCGAACTTGAACGCCGATGGAATCGAACATCCGCATGATATGTTCGTGGCAGGTGAACATTACAACCTGATGGCCTAGGGCTGCAAAGTCCCGCAAGACTTTGGCTGCGCTGGTAGCTCGGATCGAGTCAAAGTTAACCAGCACATCGTCGAGCACCAAGGGCAATGTTGCACCGCGACGCGAATAAGCGGCGGCAAGGGACAATCGAAGCGCGATGAAGACGGCCTCTCGGGTACCGCGGCTTAGGACCTCAAGCGGTAAACTTTGGCCCTTGTCGTTGTCGATCCGCAGGGCGTTTTTGCCCAGTGGAGTCCAGACCCGAACATACTTGCCCTCGGTGAGTTGTTTCAGGAACGCGGAAGCTTCTCTGAGCGTTTCGGGTTGCCGTTCGCTTTCGTAGATCTCGCATACTTTTTCGAGCATGCAGGTTGTGAACCCGAGTGTTCGCCAATGGTCGGCACACAGTTCGATCTGTCTTTCCAAGCTCGCTAGTTCGAGTTTGGCTTCAGCAAGCCGGCGATCGGCAGCAAGGGTTTTCATCTCTTGGTTGATTTCACCTTGTCGCAACTGCAACTGGCCGATTCGCTCCTGGGCACCTGCGGTGCGTGTCGAGAGCGTCTCCCATCGCTTTTCCAGTTCGAGGGCTGGAGTGTTTTGAAGCATCCGCTGGATAGCATCGTAGGATACGTGAGTACCGAGTGTTGCGCGGATGCGCTCATCGAGCGCCGCGATCTGCGATTCGAGTTTGTGATGCTCCTGCTTGCGATTCAGGAGCGTTTCGAGTTGTTCGAGCGATTCGACGCCGATTTCGGCTAGGTAGCTTTGGCGCGAACTGACCAACCGTTCCACGGTGCGACGGATCCCCTTTTGCTTTTTGGACAATTCCTCATCCTGCACTTTGAGATCTTTTCGCTGGGTTAGATACTGTTTGTGCTGTGCCAGAGTCGTGATCAGTTGCTGAAGTCTCTGCTGGGGGACTTCGACCGCCAAGTCACTAGGCTTGAACGCTACCGCATCGCGCGCGCTATCCCTGCTCGATGCAACTTCTTTTCGCATCGGTTGGCTAGCGATCTCTGGTGATGCGAGTGCGACTTGCATTTGCGTGTGCAAGGCATCGAGTTTCTGCAAGGTGCTGGTCAGCTCGATACGACGCTGCGAAAGTTCGTCGTGCTGGGTTGTCAGCTTTTTGCGGGTGATCAAAATCGACTCGTAGCCTTCGGCCAGAATCCTCAAGCTCTTGGGGGAGAGGGATTCGGCAAGTCCCAGTTGATGCAGTGTTTTCTTCCAAGCATGACGCGCGGCTTTGAGCCCCTCGGCTGCATCGGACGCTTGCTTGCGAGCCGTGTTGTAACGGGCCTTGGCGGCCGCCTGGTTGTGGTAGATTGGCAAGTACGATTCGCACTCGCTAAGCTCATGCTCTGCTTGACGGAGTTGTTGATCGATCGAAGCGTTCGGCTCAGGCAACGAGCCGATCAACTCCTGCTTCTCGTGCTCGGTTTTACGGATCTGGGAGACCAAGGTGTCGAGTTGGGTTTCCACATCGGTTATTTCACCTTCCATCCCTTTTTCCATCGACTTCCACCACAGGTAGGTCGCCACCAGGATGATCAGCCCCAGGACCGTCATCAGCACGCCAGTGTTTTGCGTGTCGGTCGACTGCAATTGAAGGGCACGTGCTGTCGCAGGCATGTTGGCGTTGTTGTACCAACCGAAGAAATTGTTCAAGCCCGAGATCAGCATGAACGCGCCGATGAAGAACGGGATAGCGAGCATGATCACTCGCTCCCACGAAAATCCATCGTCGCTCTCTAGATCGATCGTCTCCCCTTCGAGTTCATCGCGGTGGACGGCGAGTTTTGAAAGTCGCTCATCGACCTGTTGGAATTTGCGGATCGACTGAATGCGTTCGCTGGCGTTCTGGATCGAAGCCTGGAGGTCTTCGGAGTCTCGAGTTTGAAGGAATCCTGCGATCTCACTTTGCAGTCTCTCGACTTCTTTCTTCTCGCTCTCGACACGCTCTTTGGCCTGTTTGAGCCGAATCTGCTGCATCCGCACGTCGCGAGCAGGACCTGCGAGCTGGCTGATCGCCGGTCGGCTCAAATCGGGCAGACTCGATAGTCGTCGATCGTTCAGCAATGCTTCTTGATCGGAGTCGCTCAGACCGAGTCGCTTTGCATCTTCGACCAGTTGCTCTTGGGTTTGTTTGTGTTCGGACTCCAAGCGTTGGATTTGCTTTTGAAGTTGAGTGATCCAGGGACCTTGTTCGCTTGCCGATTCGATCTTGCTGGCGAGTCCCAGGATGTTGCGATTGAGTGGAAGTTCCGACGCCCGTTTGCGGAGCGTTTGGCGTTCCTGCACGACCGATTGGATCTGCTGGCGTTTTTGATCGATCTGAGTCTGCAGGTCTAGCAATTTGGTCTTCGACTCTTCCTGCACATCCGTTCTTGCGTGAAGTTCCGATAGTTTTTCGCGCAAGGAATCTCGTTGCTGCCACGGTTCACGGACTTGGATCGCCGTCTCGACCGTTTTGGATTCGAGTTCCCACTGCTCGATCCGTTGCTTGAGTTCTTCGATTTCGTTCTGTTGGTTGCGGCGGACCGAGGCGAGCTCGCCCCAGCGTCGACCTCGGAGCGTTGCTTGTTCAAGCTCATCACGAAGCTTTTCGCGTTTGGCGAGCATCGCCTGCAATTGGGCCGCATCATCGGACGCTGATGCGATCGTCGTGCGAGCGGTTCGCAATTGACGGATGACATCGACCAGCGAGACACGATCGAGCCCGCTGGAGAGTTTGTACAGTTCATCTGCCGCAGCGGTATCATCCAGGGTGCTGAGTTCCTGGAGTTCACGCAGGCCGATCGCAAAAACGTTGGTGAAGATCGTTTCGTCTACGTTGCCCAGCAGGGATGTCAAGCGGTGTTGGCCTTGGGTGATGCCGTCGGAACTAGTGACAGTCAACTGACCGAAGACACTTGCATCGTTGAGCGTAGCGCGTCGTGCGATCTCGTAACCACCACCCGGTCCGGTGACTCGCATCGCACCACCTGGTTTACCGCCGTGAACCGGAGGCAGGTACCGAGCGCGTCGTTCGGCGGTGAATCCATAGAACATAGTTCGAAGAAAATTCATCAGCGTCGTCTTGCCCGCTTCGTTTGGTCCATAAAAGACCGTCATGCCTTCGGGCATCGAGTCGACACTCAGGCCGCTCCAAACTCCAAATCCATCAATCTGTACGTCGCGAATTTTCAT
>JBJTAQ010000894.1:0-6650 GCA_046090945.1 Pirellula sp. | reverse complement strand
GGCATGTGGATCGACGGCCAATTGCTTGGCACTCTAGGTCTTTGGGATCAACGATCGATCAAACAAGTCGTCGTCGAACAGTACGATTGGCGATTTCGATTCCTCCGACCCTTGTACAACGCGTTCGCAAACGCGATGCGGAAAGTCCGATTCCCTCCACCTGGACAATACTTGCCTTTGATTACCGCCGCACTACCGTTGGCAATCGGCAGAGGGGTCGACTTCTTTGGTGATCTCGTCGACCATGTTGCATCATCGATACCATCCGATGCCGATGCGATGATGGTCGGAGTCAGTGACCGAGATCCACTGAGCAACTCGATTCGATGCCGTGCTATTCAAAACTACCAAACCGATATCTTTACTGTTTCCTGGAACGAAGACCTCCTCAAAACAGTCCTTCCCATGGAATCTATACCCTATCTTGAGCTAGGTGCATTGTAGAGGGAACTCATGACACTTCGCTCTGATCTTCGTTCACCGACCGATCTGTCGAACCTAGAGATCGATGAGATGTTCGAGTTGATGTCCCGTCACTACCAAAACACTTCCCGCACCGCGTTTGTCGCAGATCTTCGAGAGAAGCAATGGGTGATCGAACTACGCGACAACACGACCGGTACACTATGTGGCTTCTCGACGCAGAAACTTATCAACACTCAACTCGATGGAGTCAAACGCAGCGCTTTGTTCTCGGGCGATACGATCGTCGATCGCGAGTATTGGGGCAGCCCTCTACTGGCGCTGGCCTGGGGAAAGCTTGCCATTCGCATCATCGAGCAGCACCAAGATCATGAACTCTATTGGTTTTTGATCTGCAAAGGGTTTCGGACCTACCGGTTTCTGTCTGTCTTTTTCGAGGAGTTTACTCCTTGCTGGAACCGGGAAACCTCGGTCCAAAATCAGCGGATCCTTGATGCATTCGCCTTGGACAAGTTCGGCTCCCGGTATGATTCGACAAAAGGGGTTCTGAGCGCGGCTGAACAAGACTACCGAATCAAACCCGAGGTCGACCTGCTATCGCCAGGTCGCCGCGATCCTCACGTCGCTTACTTTTTAGAAAAGAATCCAGGGTACCTGCACGGTGATGAACTCTGCTGCCTCGCACCACTGAACCTCAGCAATTTTTCTCGAGCAGCCAAACGATTGATGAACACCGATGCATTCAAGCGGCTCGAATCATGAACATCCCTTATTGGATCAATCAGGGATGGCGCTGGGCCTCGCACTTCGAAGCCAATCGTTTCGAGCAGTCGCTTGGAAAAGTTCGCGAACTCCAAACGGATATTCTGCTCGGTACGCTCCGACGCAATCGCAGTTCCGAGTACGGCAGGAAATATCAATTCGATCGTATTCATAGCATCGAGGGTTATCGCGATCGCGTCCCAGTCGTTCGATACGATTTGCTAACGGATTCCATCGATCGCATTCGAGCAGGTCACCCAAATGTACTGACATCAGAACCTGTAGAGCGCCTCGTGCCCACAGGGGGTAGCTCAGGAGGGGTCAAGCTCATACCCTACACCGCATCGCTCAAACGATCGTTCCAAAAAGCGATCGCCCAATGGGTGGAGTCAACATTTCGATGCCATCCTCAAGCGATGCAGGGCCGAGCCTATTGGTCGATCACGCCCATGGCACAGCTAACCCATCAATCCTCAGGGGGGATTCCCGTCGGATTCGAGAGCGACAGCGAATACCTCGGCGTGTGGTCCCGTTGGTTGGCCGAGCAGTTGATCCTACCTCCGAAATCCACAAGCCGAATTCGCAACATCGAGAATGCAAGGTATGCGAACCTGCTTTACATGCTGGCCTGCTCCGATCTGGCCTTGATGTCCGTTTGGAGCCCAACTTTCCTACTGTCCCTCTTAAGTCAAATCGATCCTTGGATCGATTCGATCTGCAATGATATAGCCGACGGCAAGATCCGCTTGCCCAGTCGAGAACCCAAAGAGGGTACGATCGAGCTGTATCTCCAAGCGAATCGGAAACGAGCCGAGGAACTCGCACGAATCCATCGCAATTCGAAATCCCAAGTTGATTTCCTCAGGCTGTGCTGGCCGAAATTGAGCCTGATCAGTTGCTGGGGAGACGGAAACTCGGCCTCTCACTTCGCAAAACTCCAAAGAGTTTTCGCCGAGGTTCCGATGCAACCAAAGGGCTTGTTAGCAACCGAGTGCGTCGTCTCGATTCCAAGCCGCCGGCAAGGTAAGAACCGATTGGCAATCCGCTCTCATTTTTTCGAGTTTGCTCCGGCCGGAAAGAACGACACGATTGACTACGACCGCATGCTCTTAGCTGACGAGTTAAACCCTGGCACAAAATACCGCATCGTGGTGACGACCGACGGCGGCTTGTATCGGTACGACCTAGGGGACCTGATCGAAGTGGTCGGCTACGAAGATCAATGCCCTCAAGTACGCTTTGTCGGAAGAATGGATGCTGTCAGCGATTTGGTTGGAGAGAAGCTTCACGAGGATCATGTTCGCTCGACAATTGAAACACTATTTAGCGAATTATCGATCGATCAGGATTGGTATCTGTTGCTCGTTCGCGATCCACCTTTGCTCGGTTACACACTCATCCTGTCGGCTGACACCAACCTTCCACAACATGCCCATTCGTCCCTGGCAGATTTGCTCGATGAACGCTTGCGATCCAATCCGCAGTACGACTTGGCACGCAAACTCAATCAGTTGGCTAGTATCGATCTTAAAATTCACCCTTGGGACGGACGGCAGTTGTGGACGCGATTCGAAGCTTGGCAGAGCGATCAAGGAAAGAGAGTTGGCGAACTCAAAGCCAATGTGCTAGATTACCGAGGTACATGGCGCGAGTTTCTATCCATGATGGATTCCAAGTAAGCTTGGAGCCTTTGATGCTGAGAAACTGCGATGAAAAATTGCGACGAGAGATAAAGTGATTGAAACATCGGATCACAAAGAACTGGAACCGCGCGCCATGCGCAAAGAGTATCCTATTCCAAATAGGATCAACATTCTGGTTTTGACCCTCTCGGGTTCTCTAGCGATTCTGGCCCTGCGAGGGGCCTCGGAAGCCTACCGCTCTTGCGATTGGATCTGGTTTGGCTGCGCAGTGTTCCTCTTTGGGATGCTCAACAACACCAACTTCTCTCTGCTTCACGAAGCCGTCCACGGGATCCTTAACTCCAACAGGAAAATAAACGAACTGCTAGGTGTCCTCACCGGTGCGTTCTTTCCCACAAGCTATACACTTCAGCAGTACTTTCATCTCGGTCATCATTGCCGTAATCGGACCGATGCCGAAATGTTCGACCTTTATTATCCATCAGACAACCTGTGGACTAAGCGATTCGTTATCTACGCGATGCCAACGGGAATCTATTGGCTCAGCGCCGTGTCGGCCAATTTTTTTTTCCTCCTCCTACCTGCGGCCTTGAAATGGACGAAGTTGCGCGATTCGGATCTGATGAAGCACAGTGGGTTCGACAGCATGCTCTCGGGGATCCCGGATTCTGCGCGGACTCTTCGCAGAATTCGTCGCCAAATCATCGCGGTTCTTGCGCTGCAATTATCCATATTGTGGTTGCTCGAAATCCATCCTGTGGCTTGGTTGACTTGCTACTGGGCATTCGGAATGATTTGGGGAAGCTTGCAGTACACTGACCACGCTTTCTCCCCGCGAGACATTCGATACGGCGCTTGGAACCTCAAAGCAGATCCTCTGACCCGATGGATCTTTCTAAACTATCACTTCCACTTGGTGCATCATATCTATCCCTATTTGCCCTGGATTTATCTACCCAAGTTCGTGACTCGGGACGAAATCCGACCATCGGCATGGGGTAATTTCTGGAAGTTGATGCAAGGCCCCTTCTTGACCACGGAACCATCGCCGGTACCACAACGCGACATGAGAACTATCGTCTACCAAGGCACCTCGATGCCCGCGAGCCCTATCCCTAGCGACACACACCAACGAGATAGCCATGGGAATTCATGATTGGATCAATCAGAATGTATTCCAAGCCGTCCATCGCAATCATCTGGTCTATGCATCTTGTTGGGAAGATCCTCGGGTGGATCGTACCGCACTTAAAATCGGTCCCGATGATCGTGTTCTGGTGATCACCTCGGCTGGATGCAACGCCCTAGAATATCTCCTGGACGAACCCAAGCATGTGTATGCGGTCGATCTGAATTTTAGACAAAATGCTGTTTTAGAACTCAAGATCGCAGCGATCCGAGCGTTCGATCATGCGACCTTCTTTGAATGGTTTGGCAAAGGATTTCATTCGGATGCGAAAAAACTATACCGAAAAAATCTTAGGCACCTTTTGCCCGCCGCACATCAAACTTATTGGGATCGATCCATCCACTTGTTTACCAAGAAACACAGACCTTTCTACTTCCAAGGTTCCTCGGGAACCTTTGCTTGGACGATGAACCTGTACATCAAGTACGTCGCTCGGCTCTATGAACCGCTAATGCGCATGCTCAATGCCGAATCCATCCGAGAACAGTGGAAGATCTATGACAACGAACTCCGCAGCAGATTTTGGAAGCCCTACGTCAAATGGGGACTCGCCAATCCAGGACTGCTTGCCATCTCCGGCGTGCCACGCCCCCAAGTCCTGCTGGCTCGCAGGTCTCAAGTCTCCATCAGCGAACACATGCAGCGCTGCACGGAATACTCTGTGACCCAGCAATTGCTCAAGGAAAATTACTTCTGGAGAGTTTATCTGACCGGTGAATTCACCCCCGAATGCTGCCCGGAATACCTGAAACCTGAATCCTTTGAACGGCTTCAACGAGGGCTCGTCGATCGCATCTCAACCCATACATCAAGTGTTACCGAATTCCTCAATCGCAGCCAATATCCTATCTCTCGATTTGCCCTGTTAGACCATTTTGACTGGTTCTATGGCGATGGCCAAGACGCACTTGCCGACGAGTGGAATGCGATCTTAGGTCACTGCACACCCGACGCCCGCTTTCTCTGGCGAAGTATGGGCAAGGATGTCGATTTTGTGAATCAGTGCAAAGTGCTCCACCAAGATCATGAGACACAGGTCGGCAATATCCTTGAGTACGATGAGGAACTAGCCAAACAGTTGTTCGCGCTCGAACGGACCAGGACCTACCAAAGTCTTCGTATTGCCACCCTCAAATAGGAAGTACTCATGGGGCTATGGAATGACCTGAAGGTTCTATACGAAGTGAATTGCAAAGCGATTCGAGGGGCCAGCCACGCCGAACGCCTTGAGAGTTTTTACCGCTCACAAGCCATTTTGTACGATGGGTTTCGGGAGAAATTTCTTCATGGACGATGCGAGCTGATCGCTCAGTTACCCCTCGCGCCTGATTCAACATGGGTGGACCTCGGTTGCGGTACCGGTTCAAATCTCGAATATATCGCGCAGCACATCCCCGAGTTCAAACAGGTGATTCTGGTCGATTTGAGCCCGTCGCTTCTGGCCATCGCCAAGGAGCGGATTCGTCGCCACGGTTGGACCAATGTGACCGTGCTCCAGGAGGATGTTTCGAAATGGTCCCTCGGCCATCACACCACCGACTGCGTGACGTTTTCCTACTCCCTAACGATGATTCCCGATTGGTTCGAAGCAATCGCGCAAGCTCAACACATGCTCAAACCCGACGGAACGATCGGGGTTGCTGATTTTTATGTATCTAGGAAATATCCAGATCCTTTGAGAACTAAACATCCTCGCTGGCTAAAGAGTTGGTGGAAGTATTTTTTCGCCCGTGATAATGTCTGGCTGAGCGAAGACCACCTGCCATTCCTTGAACGCAATTTTCAAACGCGATGGCTACTGGAAGGGCAAAAAACGATTCCCTACATCCCGTTTCCTAAAGTCCCCTATTACGTGTTTGTAGGAAGCCCAAGGATCGCGCGGGGTGACTAGCACACGCTTTCGTGCCTACTCAGGCACTAAAAAAACCGCACTCGAACGGGCGGGTAAATCGACAGTCCCCCTGGGTATCCCCGATACATACTCGACACGCAAGGGGCGCATGCCGCCGAGTAAGTCATCGCATTGAAACGACCAGCCCCTGGCCAACGCCTTGCTGGGCAGGGGACCAGCATCGAATTCGATCCTCGCGGCTTGGATATCGTTGTTGATCGCAATAACCAACGTTTGCTGCTCACCTACGCGAGCATAAAGATACTGTTGCTCGGCGTCCACCATGTCGAACGATTTGCCGACGCAAAGCGCTCGGTACTGCTTGCGCAAAGCTCCGAGCTTGGCGATGTGATTCCAAACCACCGCCTCGTCCCCCTGCCGTCCAGACGATTCAAACGCGTTGCGAGTGTCACCTGGAAAGCCACCCGGAAAGTCGCGGCGGTTGTCGGGGTCTTCCCCGCCAGCCATGGCCAACTCGTCTCCGTAATAAAGAATCGGGGTGCCCCGACTAGTCATCATCAGTGTCATAGCCAGCTTCAGTCCCTCGATCGACGCCCCCTTTTCATGCATGAAACGTGGCATATCGTGGACCCCTAGGAATGTTGCTAGTCGATTCGGATCCACATACAACCAATCCCGAGCGAACATCTGATGGACGTCTCGAACGCTCTTTCCCTTTGCAAATGCATTGCGTATCGGCGTGAATAACCCAAAATCAAAAAGCGTATCGATCTTGGTATCG
>JBJTAQ010000893.1:0-4787 GCA_046090945.1 Pirellula sp. | reverse complement strand
AACGTCCGTAAAGTTCGTTGCAAAATTGACATAGTCGATTTCCCACCCGTTCCTCGAAGTTCCAGCGCCCGGTACCCTAAGTATCCACGCGCACTACATCGGTATGTGCTGCTAGTATCGGAACTGACGAGTCGCCGAATTGAGTCGGTTTAGGTAAAGCGTATCGAAAAATCGGGTAGGAACTCTCTTGACGGTCCGAATCGATTTGCCAGCATTGCGGGCCTTTTCTACCGTATATTCGCTAGAGTCCCCAGCCTTTCTTCTTAGGCTACCCCCTGGGTTGAAAAGTAGCCGGTTTCCCGGGGTGCTACAGTAGCGGGTGTTTCATTCTCACGCCGAACGAGTCCTTTTACTAAGATTCCCAATCAAATGCCATCATCCAACCGTGTTCCCTCGCTACCAGCAGATGTAAGAGCGTCGCAAGGCATCTGGTTATTGATAGGATCCCTGGCTGTTTTCTTCGTTTCGAGCATCCTTTTGTATGTGATTTATATCGCGATGCGGGTTCAATCCGACCAGGCGATCACCCAACGGATGTTTCTACCGTGGAGTTTTATCCCCTCAACCTTGCTACTGATAGGGGTCTCTGTCTGCCTAGAACTCGCCTATCGAGCAGCCCGCAAGGACCAACTCGCCTTGGTCAAACAGATGGCGATCGGGGCCTGTGCGATGGGAATTGGGTTTCTATTTATCCCATCCGACGGCATGAAACGCTTGCTCGACGGCTTGGCCGATGCCCCCACCCGAAATGAAAGCGCCTATGGATACACGTTTATTCTTGTGTTTCTTCACGCAGCCCATGTTGTTGGGGGGGCGATCGCCCTGTGGTGGACTGCTAGGAACGCGTTAGCAAACCGCTACGATCATGAAAGAAATATTGGCTTGAAGGTGTGCACTCTCTACTGGCACTTTTTGGATGTTGTTTGGGTTTTATTACTGATCAGTTTTTGGATCGCGGTCGTGATCGTCAATTCCAAAGCCCCCTGAAGAATCTCTGTACGGACAAAACCCCAGTAGGACTTATTGGTCATCCAGGGATTTCAAAGGCTAAGAACTCTTTTTTCATGTTCTTGACTTCTCGGTACCCCTACACTTTTTAACCACTGAGGCACGGAGGGGTGTTGAGCAACTCTGTGAGTCTCCGTGGTAAAAGCCAAATAAAAAAACCCCAGGCTTTTAGACCGGGGGTTTCTTATTTCCGTTTATTTTAAATCTGTTCGGTAGCTCGACCTAGGATAATCCAGGTACTATTTTCCTGGCGGTGGCTTGACGGCAGGAGCTGTCGCCCCGCCACCTTTTCCATCGCCCGGGCCACCTAGCACTTCGAGAGTACCAGGTTCGGAAAACTTCTCTGGAGCGGTAACGGTCACTTTGTTATCCGAGCAACCGATCGCAAATCCTAGGCAAACAAAGCCCAAAATCAAAAATCTACTCATTACTGTTCTTCCGTTCGAGTTACGACGCCTTCGCCCATCGAGGACATGTTTTGGAAAGCAACATAATCCATGCTTCGCATCACAGGACGAACAGAACCGTCAGCCAAGCAGAAGTGAATCATGCCGGTGTGGTTGCTGTCGAACGTGTACCAGAACTTGCCGTTCTGGGTGCCATACCATGGATCGTGGAATTCGGTAACTTGAGGACCGCTAACCCAAGCGTGCGATCGGTTTCGACCGGTTCCTCGGATAGCGTCAGCAAAACCGCCGGTGACTTCGCCGAACAGGAAGGTGTTTGACGTTCCGTCGGTGATGTTGCCGTGCTTGGTCTTCGAGTTGTTGAAGAACACACCCTTGAACTGGTCGTAGTACGACATACCCGAGAGACCGAACCGACCGGAGCTACCCAAGTAGTTGGTACGACCCAAATTCGTTGGGGTTGCTTCGGAATACCCAAGGCTCAGCAGAACCCCGTTATTGAAAGTTCCAAGGATAACGCCGGTCGCTGTACCCGTACCGGTGTTCGCATACGGATCATCGCTCGGGCAGAGGAACGAGGAAATGCGGTACTGAGCATCCGTCCAAGCTCGGACAGGTGGATCTGGCCAGAAAACGTATCGTGGTCGCTCGGCCGACGATACGGTGTTGGCATCTGTGTCGGGAGCAATTTGTCGCTTGACTTCCCACTGACCATAGAGCTGATTGAGTTCCAAGTGGGGAAACAGGAACACCAAGTGACCGATGTAGGTACGTCGATCGAGTTGCAGACCGGCAATTCCGGTCCAAGCGATATTGTTCGCACCGGCATATCCAGGTGGGAATCGCTTGACGCTGGACTCGAAATTATGAGCCGCCAACCCCAACTGCTTGAGATTGTTTTGGCACTGCATCCGGCGTGCAGCCTCGCGTGCAGCTTGTACTGCAGGCAGGAGCAAACCAACAAGGATGCCAATGATCGCAATCACGACCAAGAGTTCAACAAGCGTGAACCCTTTTCGGTGGCTAACCACACGCTTTGACATAGTAAGACCCTCAAAATAAAAACAAAAAACACAACAAATCAATGCTACCCAGGACTGGAAGAGGACGGGTATTCACGCGATTTTAACCCGTTAATGCCTGAAAGGAAAGATAAAAGTTTCGGCATACCCCCAAATTAATCCAGGAAAACCGATAAAAAAACCGCAATGTATTAGCAAGCCTTATTCGTATAACAGGGTTTTTCTGCGGGTGCTAGAAGCTAGAAATTGCCGTCCATCCCAAAGCGGGACTGGTTCGAACGAGTTATTCAGCAATTTTTGTGGCTGCGACTCCCTATCCAAGAAGGTATCTTAAATGGTTCCTCTTTATGGCTTCCAAGATGCACTAACCCTGCTTCTCCGGACCCACGCCGTGCACTCCGGCGGTAACTAATGGCCCTCCATGAGACAACTTCGATGAGCCAAGTTTGCTACGCAATCCCTTCCAGTATCAGGGGCCTAGCAATCCGATCGGCCCAAGGCTGTTTTCAACAACTGGTTCGATTGTTTTTCAGCTTAGCCTTCATTGCTCTGTGTCCTAACCAACTCGCTCGTGCGGACCAGGCCGATCGAGCCGATCGTCCTACGAACATCCTTTGGATCATGGTTGATGACCTTCGGCCAAGTTTAGGTTGCTACGGGGACTCCAATGCCATCACCCCTAACATCGATCGACTCGCATCCGAATCTCGGTGCTTCCTGAGGGCTTATTGCCAACAAGCCGTGTGCGGGCCTAGTCGCGCTTCGATCTTGACCGGTATGCTTCCTGACCACACTGGTGTTTGGCACAACCGTCACCTGTTCCGCGACGCTCAGCCCAAGTGTAAAACACTTCCGGAACTGCTTAAAGATAACGGCTATCACACCCAAAGCTTGGGGAAGATTTTCAGCGGCGACGCTAGGGAATGCGATCCTCCAAGCTGGTCTGTCCCGGAAGTCCTTCGTCCCAAGGGGGCCAAGAACTACCTGCTCGAGGAAAACCAGGGCAAGGGCAAGCAAAGCCCGATCGAGTTTGCCGATCGCTCCGATGACGCTTATCCCGACGGCAAATTAGCGAATCAAGCGATCGAGACTCTTCGTCAACTCAAGAAAGACGGCAATCCGTTTTTTTTAGCCGTTGGATTCTTCCGCCCTCATCTGCCTTTTACCGCACCTGAGAAATACCTCAAACTTCACTCGATTAAAAAATTCGCCGATCCCCTTTTTCAGAGAGCTCAAGGGGCCCCCGAGGAAGCTTATCCCGACCACCTCGAACTCGCAGGATACGAGGATATCCCGCAAGACGAACGTATCGATGGGGCTCAGGCGATGCGATTGCGTCAGGCTTATTATGCCTGCGTGAGCTATGTCGATGCACAGGTCGGTCGACTTCTTGATGCACTAAACGCCCTCGACCTCGATGACAACACGATCGTCGTTCTCATGGGTGATCACGGATATTCTCTAGGCGAAGCGGACCACTGGTGCAAGGCTACCAATTTTGAGCTCGATACCCGCGTGCCTCTGATCATACGCAAACCCCATATCACCGATCCCGGCGTGCCCACTTCAGCACTAGTCGAAAGTGTCGATCTCTATCCAACCCTCCTCGACTTGCTAAAACTTAAAAGTCCAAATCGCTTGGATGGGGAAAGCCTGCTTGAATTGCTGAATAATCCTAAAGCTCAAGGCAAGCCGGCGGTACTCAGCCAATTCGCGCGTCCTTTCAAGCCC
The DNA here is from genome assembly GCA_046090945.1 of Pirellula sp. Classification (GTDB taxonomy): domain Bacteria; phylum Planctomycetota; class Planctomycetia; order Pirellulales; family Pirellulaceae; genus JBKCUI01. Next base: position 619 of record JBJTAQ010000893.1, on the reverse strand, counting down.
TCCGAGCCGAGCCTCATGGGATACTCGTTGCGAACCGCCAACATGCGCTACACGCGATGGGTCGATTGGGAGACCAAGCAGATCAAGTCCGAGGAACTCTACCAATACGGCGGCCTCGATGAGCATTCGTCGACAGAGAACCGATTCACCGAACACGCATTCGTAGAAAAAAAGAACATCCTCAACCAACACCCCGAACTGGCAGCCCAAATGCGGGATGCACTCACCGAGATGCTCGATCGGCGAATTGCAAAAGTTTCAACGATTGACGCGAGTCCAACGCGGACCCAAAAAAAGAAGAACCCATAAGTCAAAACCAATCTACCGTCTGACACCGGAGTTGTACGTTCCATGATTCGAAGGTTCTTGCAAATCGCGATCGCACTGTGCATGCAACTTTGTTTGCAACCGTTGCAAGTTTCTGCCGACCCGCCGCTGCGCGAAAGCTCCAAGCCCAACATTTTGCTGATTGTCGCCGAGGACTATGGACCGGAGATGGGCTGTTATGGGGATGCATTTGCCAAGACTCCGAACCTCGACCAACTAGCAAAGCAGGGGATTCGGTTTGAGAGGGCCTTTGTTCCTCAAGCTGGTTGCAGCCAATCGCGCGCGAGTTTCT
>JBJTAQ010000892.1:0-6923 GCA_046090945.1 Pirellula sp. | reverse complement strand
GCAATTCCCGAAGGCTTGCAGCGCGATCAGATTGTACTCGAGCCGCAGGGTCGACCGATCCTGTATCGCAACTTCCTCGATGGACTTTCAGCAAGGGGGATTGCTGTCGGCTATCCAGGTGGCTTGAACCTCGCTTGGGATGCTCAGACGATGAATATGGCCAAGCTTTGGCAGGGGCAGTTTATTGATGCCTCGATGCACTGGAGAGACCGCGGAGTAGGCCGTCAAAAGCCGCTCGGTGATTTGGTCATTAACTATGAGAGTCGCTCTGGAGTTGCTTGGCTCAAAGATCCTGGTGATGCATGGCCTGATGCCAAGAAAGTCACTGAGACTTACAAGTTCCTAGGGTACAGAACCGACAAGACAGGTCACCCGACGTTTCGATACCGTGTCGGCGACGTGATCGTCGGTGATCGAGCCGAGTTGAGTGTTGGGCCCAAGGATTCGCCAGGGCTCAAACGGACGCTGAGCTTCGAAGGTCTCCGGGGTAACGCAAACGGAGGCTTGTGGGTTCGACTGGCAGAAGGTTCCAAAATCGTTGCCGATGGCAAGAATACTTGGATCGTAGATGACAAGTTCCAAATCACCGTAGCCGAATCGGTTGCATCGAGTGCCAAACTTCGAGAGTCTGGCGGCAAGCAAGAGTTGCTCTTGCCAATTGCAACCCAGGCAGCCGCTGGTCAAGCTGAGCTTGAGTACTACCTGCGGTGGTAGTGATACAAGCTACCGTGCCAATCTTTTTGACAATCATCAAAATCACAACCATCGAATATCGAACAACTCATGCGAAACTCCTACTCGAAGCAGTGCTTGCTCGTCGGTGCCCTGGCCTTGCTCACAGCTCCCTCGGCAGTTGCCCAAGAGGCCTCCAAGAAAAAAGACTCGAAGGAGTCTGATTACTATGCGATTCGCTCGTATGAGATCCCGCCCGGAGTCGAACTTGAGGCAACGTCATTCCAACGCATGCCCGATGGGAAGCTTGCTGTCGCATCCAGGCGAGGAGAGATCTGGATGATCGAAGACCCGCTTGGAGATGATTTTTCAGCCAAAAAATTTACGCGATTTGCGCATGGTTTGCATGAGCCGATCGGGATGGATTTTCGCGATGGATGGCTCTATGTCACCCAGCGTCCGGACGTGTCGCGGTTGAAAGACAACGATGGCGATGGACAAGCTGACGAGTTTGAGGTGGTCGCAGACGGTTGGCAGATCACTGGCGATTACCACGAGTATGCGTTTGGGTCCAAATTCGACAAAGAGGGGAATATTTGGATCGTTCTGTGTTTGACTGGTTCGTTTGGTAGCGATGCGCTCTATCGCGGTTGGGCGGTTCGAGCGACCGCTGATGGCAGAACCATCCCCACCACCAGCGGGATTCGATCCCCGGGAGGTATCGGGATGAATGCGGTCGGAGATGTGTTCTACACCGACAATCAAGGGCCATGGAATGGGACCTGTGCGCTCAAACACCTAAGCCCCAAGAAGTTTGTTGGCCATCCTGGTGGATTCAAGTGGTACGAGCAAGCCCAGGAATTCATGGGTAAAAAGCCTCAGGAGCCTAAGGATGGGAGTCGCTTTGTGGTCGAAGCCGATAAGATCCCTGAGTACGAGCCGCCAGCGATTTTGTTTCCGTACGGCAAGATGGGGCAATCGGCAGCCGGGATCACTTGCGATACCACAGGTGGCAAGTTCGGTCCCTTTACCAATCAAGTATTTGTTGGGGATCAGACGTTTAGTACGGTCATGCGTTGTTATCTTGAGAAGGTCCAAGGGCACTACCAGGGTGCATGTTTCCCGTTCCGCGAAGGGCTCGATTGCGGTGTGGTGGGACTTGAAATGCAACCCAACGGGATGATGTTTGTCGGAGGGACCAATCGCGGTTGGGGCTCACGCGGAAGCAAATCTTTTTGCGTACAGAGATTGGATTGGACGGGGCAAATACCGTTCGAAGTATTGGAGATGAAAGCTCGCAAGAGAGGTTTCGAATTGGTTTTTACCAAACCGGTCGACAAGAAGTCCGCCGAAGATGTTGCTTCGTACGAGATGAAAACATTCACTTACATCTATCAAGCTGCTTACGGTAGTCCTGAAGTAGATGCAACGACCGCAACGGTTCGTTCAGCCAAGGTTTCCGATGATGGCCTTCGAGTCGAACTTGAAATCGATGGACTCCAGCGTGGGCATGTGCACCATTTGGTTTCCAAGGGAGTTCGATCTGCCGAGGGCGCTGTACCGTTGCTGCATGCAGACGCGTATTACACGCTTAATTATTTGGCGCCTTAGTTGCTACTAAAGTGCGGAATCCTCGAGTTGGAATGAACTGAGGCTAGTCCTATTGCATCGCGTGGAGTTTTAACCACAGAGGCACGAAGAGGGCTTTGTCGGAGAATGATCGACAAGGCCCTTTGAGATGCTAAACTCGTCCGTTGTAGCGTTAGGCTTAGGGATTTGGAGTACCGGACGAATTGCTGGGACTGCCAACCGGCACGCTAGGGCCGACGGAAACGACAATGGCACCATCAGGCAGTACCATCCCCGGTTTCAGTTCAGAGACCCCGTCCCAGACATTAGATGGCTTACTTGCGACAACCCGTGAGCTATAAGTTGGTTGCGAATACACCGGAGGGGAATAGGTAGGCACCGAATAGCTGCGAGCCGAATAGCTGCGAGCCGAATAGCTAGGTGCAGAATAGATTCGGATGTTGTTACTTCGTGGATAATAGCTTGGCGTTCCATAGCGGTAAGCTGGGGAGGAGAAACCGAACGGCGTGCCGTAGGGGTAGCCTAGCGGATAGGAACCTATACCAAAACCACCAAACCCACCGTAGCCGACTCCGAAACCGATTCCTCCCATCGAGATGCCTCCTCCGGAATAGTGATGGTGATGGCTGCTCGGATGCCCGCCGGTGTGCCCACCCATAGGACTGCCTGCATGGCCACCTGCATGCGCTCCGCCATGCCCACCTGCGTGCCCTTGTGCCAGCAGTAATTGCCCAGAAAAGCAGCTAGCCAGTACAGTCAATGATCCGAGAGCAAGCGGACGAAAGGATTGTCGCAATAAACGCTTCATCAACCCAACTCCTTTGCACGTTCGTCGTGCGCAAGAAACCAAATCGTTGGACCGAAAGTGTGTGGTCACCAAGACCATAGTCCGACTCGAATCTTATCCGGCACTAGAGTGTTGGGATATCAGGCCTGCGTAGAATCCATCGACGCAAACACACATTGGGGATCGTCGAATCGTGTCTGGTTTCAAAAACAAGCAAAAAATGTGACGCACGATATTTCAGAAGCTTACCCGTCTTGGAATTCCTCCAAGGACACTTAGGATAGTGTGTTTAACAGCGTTTGACAGTGATCTTAACTACGGGAGTTTTTTATGTGGAAGTTTCTGTCTGTTTCGGTTCGCATGCAATTCCTTGCGTGTGCGTGCTGTCTTTTGCAGACCGGTGCGATAGTAGCTCAAGACCAAGCTGCTGGTTTTCAAAATGGGGGACGCTTGATCGTCCCGAAACTTCCAGAGCCATGGGACGCGTCAGGGAAAAATATCGCTTGGAAAGTCACTCTCGAGGGTTACGGGCAGTCCACGCCTGTTGTTTTTGGAGACCAAGTTTTCGTGACATCGACAAGTGGTCCAAGGAAAGAAAAGTACCATTTAGCAGTGTTTGGATTGAAGGATGGAACCAAGCGATGGCAGAGAGATTTTAGCAATCCATCACCTGAGGAGAGCAACAACTATGTGAGTCGTGCCGCTCCCAGTCCGGTGGTTGATGCATCAGGAGTCTTGGTAAGTTTCGAGGGTGGCATCGTGGCTTCAATAGGACACGATGGAAGTCCGCAGTGGGAAAAGAATCTTGTGGAGATCTATGGACCGATTCAAGCTCGGCATGGACTGGCCGCTTCGCTCGAGCACGATGCGTCCACCCTCTATGTGTGGGTCGAAAGAGAACAGAATCCGTATGTGCTTGCTCTCGATAAAAAATCAGGTGATCTCGTTTGGAAGTCGCCCGGTGTTGGTGCAACAAGTTGGAGCAGTCCTCGGCTGTTGAAAGTGGATGGCAAGCCTCAACTGATATGTAGCTCAAGTGGAAAGATCGCAGGATACGATGCGTCGACTGGCAATCAACTTTGGGTGTTCAGTGATTTGGCCAACAACACGACTTGTACTCCTGTACCTATTTCCGATGGCAAGTTCCTGATCGGGGCGTCGGACGGGCGTGGGGAGCAATCGGGTGCGAAATCCACCGCATCGAACGGATTGATTGAAGTCAAAAAGAACGCGGATGGGTCGTTTAAGGTCGATTACGTATGGCGTGCGGAGAAGGCAACATCGAGTTTTGGAAGTCCGATCGCGGCCGGTGATAAAGTCTGGATTGTGAACCGGTCCGGGGTTCTTTATCAACTCGACTTAGCAACCGGCAATCAGATATCTGCGGATAGGATTGCAGCTGGAAGCGTTTGGGCAACTCCGCTCGCGACAGCCGAAAAACTCTATCTGTTCGGTCAAAAAGGAACCACATCGATCGTCGACCTGGCGACGGCTAAAGAGTTAGCTGTATGTACTCTTTGGGAAGATGCATCGGCCGATACACCTGCCGCTATGGGTGGTTCGGTGCTCTATGCTGCGGTCAGTGCGAGCGATACACTCCTGTTGCGTCGAGGCGATGTCTTGTACGCAATTCGATAGTCATCAAAAAGCAACATGTCGAGTTCAAACGATTACGAAACCATCCGTTCAACAAGCGATGAGGAAGCTATCATGAATCTGTCGATTGACGATCAAGGAAAAAAACCGAGACGTTCCTTTTTCCGTAACACGGCTGCTTGCTTCGGTAGCCTTGCCGTGGCTAATCATCTGCTGAATTCTGAAGCGAGCAAGCTTCTCGCCCAGGACCCAGTCGCAGTGCCGACGAGTGGTGCAAATGGGCCTGTGGAGAGTGCATTCGAGCGGGATTATCAGGCGCCGAGTTTCAAGCCATCGTGGAAGAAGCCTCAGATCAATCGTCAGCTAGCCCAGGACTTTATCATCTTTGCCCACTCGGATTTGGAGATGACGAAAAAATTGTTAGAAAGAGAACCGGGCCTCATCAATGCATCGATCGACTGGGGTGCTGGTGACTGGGAGACTGCGTTGGGAGGTGCATCCCACATGGGGCGTCACGAAATCGTCGAGTACTTACTGAGCCGAGGGGCGCGTATTGATCTTTTCTGCGCAGCGATGCAGGGGCAAACCGATGCGGTACGAAGTTTTCTGACGCTGCAACCGGCGCTGATCGATGCCAAGGGGCCTCACGGTTTTGGATTGCATTTTCACGCGCAGGTCGGTGGTGAAAAGGCCAAGTCGACGCTGGAATACTTGCAATCAGTCAAAGAGGTTGAACTCAAGCCGATTCCATTCTTGAATAAAAAGCCCGCCACTGACAAGCCTGCCAGTGACAAATAGTGCAAGGTATCGCTGAAGATGAGTTCCTAGGATTCCGTAATGCCTGGGATGTAGAGCTAATAGTCCTCGCGAGCCTGGAAATCTCGAAAGTTTTATGATGTCGATGCCGTAGCGAATTTGTTGTGCTTTCCGTTGCGGATGCCGATTTTTCGATATAGCGAAGAGATCGATTCGTATTTCTCCTGGTTTTCTGTGTTTTACGAGGGACAATAGAGTATCCACTCCTTCGCGGGGCTTACCCAGCAACTTCGCATTTTGGTTTGTGTGCGAGCAGCCATATGGACACGGTTTTCTTCTTCTTGATCGGTTTCCTCGTTTGGGCCGCTCTCGGGCATTTTTTTTGGCGATTCATCACCTGGCCTTTCGCCAATATGAATATGAAGCATTGTTCTCAATGCGACAAAAAGATTCATATAGAAGACCGGGCCTGTCGCCATTGCGGGTGGACATCGGCACCGGTGGATGTGAAACGAAGTCTATTGATTTGTCGCCAAGCGATTGATTCTGCCTATAACCGAAAGCTGATCGACAAAGAGGGTGTCGAGCGTGGACTGGAGGTGCTCGCCAAGCTCGAGAGACAACTAGATCTCGAGCGCAGCGCCGCGGTATCCAAACCGCGAGAGCTTCCAAGTACCACTCTGGCCCAAGAGCCATCGGAGCCTAAGGTGACTTATGCGCCGAGCCATGACGAACTGCAGGTTGCAAGACCTATCGAACCTGCTCATCGGAGTCCGTCAATGGATAAACCGGTCGTAATTCCGCCGGTGCCTGCAACAGTCCCTCAAGAATCGCAGATCCACGCGTTGGAACGAGACTACGACGACGAAAAGCCAGCAGCAGTAGAGACCAAGGCCAAGCTACCAAAGCGGACTTGGACGCAATTGCTCGGCGCGTTCATGGAGGAGAGCAATATCCGTTGGGGGGAAATCATCGGTGGGTTGTTGATCGTGTGCTGCTCGACGGCCTTGGTCATCAGTTTTTGGGAGCATATCGCAAATCGGCCATGGCTCAAATTCTCGATCTTCACCGGGATCAACGTCGCAACCTTTGGGCTAGGCCTGTACGCTTGGCATCGATGGAAACTGCCGACGACTAGCAAAGGGATTCTTGTGATCGGCATGATGCAGATGCCGCTGAACTTTCTAGCCTTCGCACTTTTCACCATGGGGATGCCTTGGGACTGGCCGACTGTAGCTGGTGAAATGGCATCGATGGCTATCCTCAGTTGTTTGGCATTCCTTGCCTCGAAGATCCTTACTCCTGGATCCGTTGTAGTGACAACCGCTGCGCCAGTTCTCTTCGGTCTTGCGAATCTATTGATCCGCCGTACGGTCAACGAGTCTGCAGAGTTACCGTTGCTCTACACTTGGGGTATTGCGCTGGTGGCTTTATATGCAGGTGTAACAGCCTTGGTCCGCCGTCCATTGATTCGCGATGCACAGGGCCAGTTTGCACCGTTCCTGGAATTCTTCGCACTGAG
>JBJTAQ010000891.1:0-1551 GCA_046090945.1 Pirellula sp. | reverse complement strand
GAGGCAGAAAGGTCGGTCTTCAAATACATCGAATTGTTTTACAACCCAATCCGTCTACACCAGACGCTCAACTACCTCTCACCTGAAGAATTTGAGCGAAAAAATCTCGCCCAAAAAGCTGCGTAAAAAACGATGCGCCGGTGTCCGCCAGTCCTGGGCTATCGAACCCCAAGTCAAATAACGAGTAGCAAACATTAGGCAGCCTCTTTGGCTTCGTAGACTTTTCCATGACGTGTGAGCCAAGCAACATCCCCTTTCTCTGCATTCAACTTTACCTGCTTTAGAAATTCGACCACTTCGGATTCTAGACAAGGCTCACTTGGATCCTCATCCGGGATTACCATTTCGATCTCCACAGCAACCACGTATTTTTCTGACTGAATGAGCTTGATTCGTTTTATCCTTTTGCCCGGTATTCGCATCGGTTTCTACTCCTCATCAAAGTAATGAACTGTTACAAGCTTTGCAAAACCGCTATTCCAAGATAAGACCAGACGGCTTTTATCCTGGTTCCATCCTCAAGGATTCGTCAAACCTCGATAATCGGGTTTGGTTGGGCGTCCAGACGCTCTTTTAAAAGAACTCCGTTTGCCAAGCCAACCACTGCCTGCCACTCCATTATACCACGCTCTTCTAAACGTTCCGAGGCATGCTGTCCGATAACGTAGCGCTCTTCAAAAACCAGCGTTTTTAGTTTCTGGAAAAGTTGCATTGAGGATTACTAAGAAAAGCAAGACAATGCCAATCGAATGGAGTACAAGCCGTGGTCAAGTATAAGACGAGTGCACTACTCTGCCTACTGCCAAGAGGACCGTATCACTCCATTCGGTGAGTGATTGGCGGCGTAGGGTGGGTCCCGGCGACGGGCAGGCACTTGCTGAATGAGCGGATCGACAGGCTCAGGAATGGTAAGCAGGAATTCCCCAATAGGTCGAGAGATGGACCAATTACCGTCTGGCAAACGCTCCGATGCCCAAGGTTGTACTCGGTTACGCGAAGCCAATCCTGAACGTTGATGGGTTGATACTCGGGGAGCTTTGCAAGCTACTGTGTATTGTTCGGGAGCATGGATTTCCGATTGGCTACGTTGGCCTCTAATTGTGCTGTCGCTTCTTCTGGCGACAACTCTCCAATCTTTCGGTTGTATTTACCCTCCGGCCTAAAGCCTCTCGCCTCCGGCCTACTTCAGACACTGAGAGCCTGATTCCAGAGAGAAGCTCAAGGCTTGGGTCGTGAGAGTTCGCAGAGATTTTGGACCTTTGGTCCAGAACTCTAGCTAGGCCCAGCGCAAGGACTGCAGCGATCCATTCGCGCCGCTGATGGATCGAAAGGTCCAAGAAAGATAGATTCGACATGGCATACTCCACCGGGGTTCGGAAGAACGAGCTTAGACTGCTTCAGCTCACCCGGGTTATGTATGCCGTTTTGGAGGAAAGTGGGCGCGGAGAAACGGGTTCGGCTATCTTTAGCGTTGCGTCTCGTTTCCGGTGTCCGCCAGTCCTTGTTTTGCCCCAGGCGGAGCTGGTTGCTGAATCGTGTGCTAGAGTTTAG
>JBJTAQ010000890.1:0-2515 GCA_046090945.1 Pirellula sp. | reverse complement strand
AAATGGTTGCCCCAAATGCAATTTCCCTGTCTCAGCCACTTCTGCACCCCAAATGGCTGGCATACGGTGAATGCTTCGAGCTAGCCAAGTTCCTTTGCGTATTCGATAGGTAATACGACCCGAAAGGTGCTCCCCTGACCCAACTGACTGGTCAGACTGATCTCTCCTCCAAGCAATCGACATAACTCCCGAACAATCGATAGCCCTAAGCCAGTTCCAGAGTGCTCGCGAGTCAGCGAGTCTTTGCTTGTTTCACCGGTGACCTGCCGAAACTTTTCAAAAATCACCTCGTGCTCATGCGGCGCGATTCCAACCCCTGTATCGGCAACCGAAACGAAAAACCTCCGGTCCGCCTCGAATTCGACTGCGATCGTTACCAATCCACCCTCAGGCGTGAATTTGATCGCATTGGAAATCAGATTGGTCAAGATCTGCGATATCTTCCCCTGATCTTGTACGATCCGAAGCTCTTCTAAACTGGAGTCGATCTGCAGATCGATGTTCTTGTCCTCAGCCATCTTTCTGAAGATCTCAATCTGAGCCCGGATCACCCCCAAAATATCGAATGACATTGGACGAACCTCCATCTTGCCCGCTTCGATTTTCGCAAGATCCAGGATGTCGTTGATCATTTCCAAAAGAACTCGACCAGAGTTCTGAATGTTGCCAACCCAACGCCGTTGCTTGTCGGTCAAGGTTTCGATCCCTGACAACACATCACTGAATCCCAAGATGCTATTCAACGGAGTGCGGAGTTCATGACTCATGTTCGCTAAAAACTCGCCCTTGAGACGATTCGCTTCGTAAAGTTGCAAGTTCACTACGGCCAGTTCATCGATCCTGGAGTCAAGCTCCTGGTTGACCGCTTGGATTTCCTTCTGGGACGCCGTGATGTGCCTAAGCATTCTGTTGAACGACTCCGACAATTCCGAAAACTCATCATCGGTATCGACTCGGAACTCTAAGTCGGTCTTACCACTGGTGATTTCGTCGGAAACGAATTTCAATTCTGACAGAGGGTTGATGACCAATTTCTTGAGAACCCAGTGAATGAAAAATAGCGAGAGAGCAAGCGTCGCGATACCAATCGACGACAAAAGCGAGTAACTCCATATACGCCAGTAACTCGTGTCCTTGACCGGTATCTGTACCTTGATCACACGAAATGGATCGATCAACATCGTGGACGCTTTCGGCACCGACCTCGCCTCGTCCTTAACATGGCAACTCCGACATTTCTCCCTGAAAAAAACGGGTTGGTAAAACAGATGATAGCCATCGCTAGGTCCGGCTTCCTCAAAGATCAATTGCTGTGGGTTCGCAGGATACCCCAGATCCGAGGGCAAACCATTTGTAGCAGCCTGCGATTCAGTCTTCGCTTTTGACTCAAGCTCCGAGAGCTTGGCATGGAGCTTGGTCAAGAGCCTAAGATCCTCATCGGCTGCCTGCTCGCCACCTAACGCATTGTGCTCTAACCCGTCGTTGATCCTCAGCAAAAAAGATTCATACCGACCGCCGGGTTTGTCTTGGTCAAAGATGGACCACAGGTCCTCCGCTACGGCGGCTTGTCGCACAGCGTCCTGAACTGTTGTCACCCCGAGATGCTTGCGCCAAATCACTTTTTCCGAATGATCGCGAGCCAACTGGCGGATGGTCTCCTTGACCAATCGCTCGGCAACCCATTGCACGGCGACGGCTCCGAGCACCAATGAAAATAAAAGCGCTAATCCAAGAAAGAAAAGGCACTTCTTTTCGAGAGACCAATCTGTAAACAGACTTTTGAACAACGCTTAGCTCCTAGCGATCCTACCCAAGGACCGGTAAATGGCCTGGAGCCTTATTGTAATGGATCGAGTCATCCCTTACAGCAACTGATGGAGCTCGGCCTCCGTTGTATAACCGTTTTCCATCGCTAACCAAACCAAAAGCCCTTTCTGAGCATGCAACCGGTTCCCGGCCTGCCGAAACACAAGACTCTGTTCAGAATCCATCACACCATCGGTAATCTCCAGTCCACGTCGAGCCGGTAAGCAATGCAACACCTTGCATCGGGCTGGTGCCAGCTTCATCAAATCCGCATTCAACTGATAAGCTCCGAAGGCGGCTTTCCGTGCCTCATTCTCCGTCTCCTGTCCCATGCTCGTCCACACATCGGTGTACAAAAAATCGGCATGCTGGACCATTTTGCCGATGTCCTCGCTTTGGTCGAAATCCAAAGCTCCAAGCTTTCGAACGTCCGTCAAAAAAGTCTCAGAAATCTGATAAGGTTTGGGACAAGCCAACCGGAATCGAACGCCAGTCATCGCCGCCGCTTGGATCAATGAACGGACGACATTGTTTCCGTCCCCGACGAACGTCAATTGCTTGCCTGCAATTTTTCCTCCAACCGATTCCTCGATCGTCATGAAATCTGCAAGGGCTTGGCAAGGATGCGATTCATCGGTCAAACCATTGATCGTGGGCACCGCGTCATAACGAACCAACTCCTCAATGGTACCTTGCGAGAACGCTCGGC
>JBJTAQ010000889.1:0-7567 GCA_046090945.1 Pirellula sp. | reverse complement strand
CACTGATCCCAACGCTTGCAGTGCCGGTCTCGCTCATCGGAACCTTCTTCTTCATGATGATTTTTGGGATGTCGATCAATTTGATCACCCTCTTCGCGTTGGTCTTGGCCATCGGTGTAGTGGTCGACGATGCGATTGTGGTCGTCGAAGCCGTCCACGAAAAGATGCATTCGAAACATCTAGGTCCCTATGCGGCTACGAAAGAAGTGATTCAAGAAATCAGCGGTGCGATCATCGCCATCACGCTGGTGATGACAGCGGTTTTCATACCGGTGACTTTTATCCCAGGGCCGGTGGGTGTTTTCTATCGACAGTTCGCCTTGACCATGGCCATGTCGATCGTGATCTCTGGCGTCGTCGCACTGTCGCTGACGCCCGTTTTGTGTGCGATCATCCTGAAGCCCTTGTCGGATAGCGCTCCAGAGACAGGTCTAGTCGCTAGTATCAATCGATTTCTCAACAGCGGTTTTGGTCGACTCGCCTGGGTTCCCCGAGCGGTGATTTGCTTGTTGCTAGGAACCGCAGTGGGTTATGGGGTTCACCGACTACTCCATATCCATTTGGTGCACGAAGTGATCTCTGAGCAAATCAAGCTCGACGACACACGAATCAACATCTTCGCTGGACTAGCCGCATTGCTCGGAGCACTGACCTTCCGAGCCACTTTCTCAGGAAGCGATGGTACCAAACGGGTTCGAAGCCCGATCGGGATGTTCCTGAAAGTATTCAATCTCGGAATTGAGAAAATCACTCTTGGATATGCGGGGATCCTGCGGCACATCATCACACGGCGTATTCTGACCATCGGTATCATCGGGGCCTTTGCCTATGGAATCCTGTTTGTTAATCGCGTTTTGCCTACCGGTTTTATCCCGCTTGAAGATCAAGGCATGATCTACGGGATCGTTCAAACTCCACCAGGATCAACGCTGGAGTATACCAATGCCAAGTGCCACGAGCTCCAAGCCGTTTGCAAGGAACTCGACGAGGTCAGTTCCGTCTCCTCGATCGCTGGCTACGAAGTCTTGACCGAAGGCCGAGGCTCGAACGCCGGCACATGCATTATCAACCTCAAACCATGGGCCGACCGCACTAGAACCTCCAAAGATATCATCATGGACCTCGAAGAGAGAGGTCGCAAAATCTCGAACATCAAACTCGAGTTCTTTGAGCCTCCCGCCGTTCCAGGCTTCGGCGCCGCAGGTGGTTTTTCGGTCAATCTGCTGGATAAAACCAATAGCGGAGATTACACAGAACTCGGAAAACAAACCGATCGATTCATGGAAGCCCTAGGAAAACGACCCGAAGTCAAAGGCCTATTCACCTTTTTTGCAGCCAACTATCCACAATACGAAATCATCATCGACAACGATGTGGCCATGCAAAAAGGCGTTTCGATTCGCGATGCGATGGACAACCTTTCGATCGTCATCGGAAGCACCTGGGAACAAGGCTTCGTGCGCTTTGGACAGTTCTACAAGGTCTACGTGCAGGCCAAGCCAGAGTTCCGTCGGTTTCCTAGGGACCTGGATAATATGTTCGTCAAAAATGATGCCGGCGAAATGGTCCCTTACTCGGCTTTCATGCGCATCGAGAAACGCCAAGGCCTCAACGAAATCAGCCGCTATAACCTCTATCCCACCGCACCTATCCAAGGTGCCCCGGCACCAGGATACAGCAGCGGTGAAGCCCTCGCGGCGATCCGACAAGTAGCCGCCGAAACATTGCCCCAACGCTTCGACATCGGTTGGCAGGGGCTCGCCTACGACGAAGCCAATGCTGGCAATACAGCCTTCTATATCTTCCTGATCGTCGTCACCTTCGTGTATCTCGTGCTAGTAGGTCAGTACGAAAGCTTCCTGCTGCCCCTGGCCGTCATTGCGTCGTTACCGATCGGGATCTTTGGCTCGTTTTTCCTCCTCAAAGCCTTGGGACTTGCCAACGACGTCTACTGCCAGATCGGTCTGGTAATGCTCGTGGGACTCTTGGGAAAGAATGCTATCTTAATTATCGAATTCGCCGTACAGCGAAGGCGCGAGGGTCTGAGCATTCAAGATGCGGGGGTCGAGGGTGGAGCATTGCGATTCCGACCCATTTTGATGACTTCCTTTGCATTTATCGCAGGGCTAATTCCTCTGGTGCGTGCGACCGGGCCCGGTGCATTGGGAAATCGAACGATCGGTACGACGGCCGTGGGGGGGATGTTGCTCGGTACCGTCGTGGGGGTTCTGGTAATCCCGGGGCTTTATTACCTGTTTGCCAAGATCGGGGATGGCAAGCGATTGATTCGGGATGAGCATGACGAACCGATTAGCGAAATCCTCGAAAGGCATTCTTCGGAGGAATCCGCAGAATCCCACGGCCAGGCGCACTGAAAAAGATCTGCAAATCTTGGCAAAACCCGCATCATCGTTGCGATCGATTCAAAAGCTAGAATCGCGCGGACGATAGAACCAACGCCACGCAGATAGATCTTTACCGGGATTTCTAAGCCTGCCTCAAATTCAGGGATGAAAATGAACGTTTCGCAAGGTTCGCGGTCTGACGCACTGCGGAATATCCGTCGCATCATCGCATCGTTTTGTCTGGGTAGTTGCGCCCTGACGCTCGGGTGCGGCATACCGAACCTCCGTTGTCCCCAGCCCGGTCCACTGCTGCCGGACACCTATAACTGGAACAATGGGACCCCGTTTGGTAAGACCTCTGGACCCACGCTCCAACCGATGACAAGCGTAGAGGATGAGCCTAGTGCGCCTGATGAACCCAAGGTTCCCAGAGTAGAAACATCCGCCAAAAAGAAGCCACCCATACTCAGCAAGATTGCAGGTCGGCTGGGATTCAATCAGGTTCCGCAAGAAGTCTCGATCGATGCTGAGGAATCGATTGATAAGAAAACAGTTGTCAAGCTTGCAAGTGGAACCGAGGAATCCACGCCTGTTGTCGTCGCAAGCAATTTCTGGCTTCAAGACCCTGGAACCGGATCGGGGGGCGATCCGGATTCCGACTTGGAAGGAACAAGGCCCGAGGGGATTGACGAAGCGACCCGTGACTTTACTTGTGGCCCTGGAGAAAATTCAGCTTGCATCCCCAAAGCAGCTTTCTATGGGGATCCGTATTTGTATGAGCTGATCAATCAGGCATTGGAAGGCAACCAGGAACTGAGAATCCTGGCCGAAGAGATCCAGATTGCCAATTACGAGACATACGCAAGAAGCGGAGAGTATCGCCCCTTTGTCACCGGTGGAGTAGGGGTAGGGGTCGACAAGCAAGGCAGATACACGCGAGGCGGGGCCGTCGAAGAGCAATTGGAGGTCAAGCCGGGAACTGCTTTTCCTGAACCGTTGCCGAACTTCCTTGTAGGTACGCAGATCTCCTGGGAGTTGGACATTTGGCGCCGATTGCGCAATGCACAGCAGGCCGCCGCGATGCGGTATTTGGGATCTCGTGAAGGCAGGAACTTTGTCGTCACCCGATTGGTCGCCGAGATCGCCGAGAATTATTTCGAATTGCTGGCTCTCGATAGTCGTCTGGCAACACTCGAAATGACGATTTCGATTCAGCAAGACAGTTTGAAAATGTCCATCGCAAAAAAGAACGCGGGCCGCGGAACCGAACTTGCCGTGCGAAGATTTGAAGCCGAAGTGGAAAAGAACAAAGCGGAGCGAGCGATCATCCAACAAGAGATCGTCGAAAAAGAGAATCGGATCAATTTTCTAGCTGGTCGTTATCCTCAGCACGTCGATCGCCCATCGGTCACCTTCGTCGACTTGAACTTCGATGACCTGTGCTCAGGGATTCCATCAGAACTTTTGCAGAATCGAGCCGACATACGGCAAGCCGAACGCGAAGTAGCAGCGACAGGTCTCGATGTGAAAGTTGCAAGGGCGAGATTCTATCCATCCTTGAATCTGACCGGGGGACTCGGTTGGAATGCATTTAGCACTGGATATCTGTTTCAGACACCGCAATCTTTAATGTACGGAGTTGGAGCGGATCTAGTCGGGCCACTGATCAACAAGCGAGCCATCCAAGCCGCGTACAGCACCGCCAACGCCAAGCAGTTGCAAGCGATTTACAACTACCAACAGACCGTGTTGCAAGCTCACATCGAGGTGGTTAATTATCTGACGAAGGTCGAGAATTACCGTCGCAGTATCGAGGGCAAGAAACAGCAACTGCAGGCGTTAGAAGCTTCCGTTGACGCGGCGAACAATTTGTTCCAAAACGCTCGTGCCGAGTATGTTGAAGTTTTGTTGGCCCAGCGGGAACTCATGGAAGCTCGAATGCTGCTGATCGATATCAAGCAAGAACAGTTAGCCGCGGTTATCAATGCTTACCAAGCCCTCGGTGGCGGTTGGCAATAATCGCATTACAGCTTTGCCAACACGCCGATATCTTTTTTCATCTCGGCGATACGATCCATCACCGACTGCTTGGTCGCATGCAAAGCGGACCGGGAATTCTCTGAGAGGTCCTGGTGTCCAAACAGATAGAACTTGATCTTCGGTTCGGTGCCTGATGGTCGTACGGCGATCGCATTGCCGCTAGGGCTGTGGTCGGCGTTTCCGAGTTCCAGAATCAGCATGTTGCTTTTGGGAGCATCGATAGGTTCTGTTGCTCCTTGTGGGTTCCGGCGAGTCAAATTACCGTAGTCACGAACGGCCAAGACCGGTAGGCCTGCGATCGATTCTGGGGGAGAGGACCGAAGCTGGTCCATGAGTCTCTTCATGTTGGCCATTCCTTGGCTTCCTTCCATTTGGACATTGATCAGGTCTTCGAGGTATACACCGTGTTCGAGCATCAATTCGTCGAATCGTTGGTGCAAGGTCTTGCCAGAGGATTTCAGGTCGGCTGCGAGTTGTGCCATGAGCAAGCAAGCGGCCGCGCCGTCTTTGTCGCGAACATAGCTGCCGATGAGATAGCCGTGCGATTCCTCGGTTCCGAAGACAAAACCATCTGGACCACAAGCATCCATCAGGCCCGCGATCCACTTAAAGCCCACGTGGATATTCCCTTCACAGCGGACCCCTTGAGACTCCGCGACCCGCCGAGTCATATCGGTGGTCACCAAGGTTTTGATGACATAAGCATTCTTGGGAAGGTTGCCAGCTTGCTTGCGTTTCGAGATGACGTAGTCGGTCAGGAGCACCCCTAATTGGTTTCCGTTGAGAGTGGCCCAAGGGCTTTTGGGATCAAGGGTCAGAGGACAGGAGCATCCCATTCGGTCGCAGTCTGGGTCAGTCGCAAGAGCGATATCGGCACCGATGGTTTTGGCATACTCGACCATGGCGTCAAAGACAGCAGGGTTCTCTGGGTTGCTGACGTGTCCCGGGACGTTTGGAAAATCGCCATCGGGGGTCGAATGCGGAGCAAACTCGATTACCTGACTAAACCCTGCGGCTTTTAAAAGAGACGGGACAGCAAAACCTCCCACGCCATGGAGGGGGGAGTAGAGAATTTTTGCGTCTCGCGATCCGCTCCAAGAGAATTCCAAGGCGGCTTTTTGGAAGTTTTGATCGATCTCTTGGGTGACAAATCGCACTTTTCCCTGCGATACCGCTTGGTCGAACCCGATTCTGCGGATCTGCTCAACTCGCATGACCGCTTGGATGATTTTTTCGTCATGGGGCGGCAGGACCTGGCCACCTGTTTTCCAGTAGACCTTGACCGCATTATCGCTGGGGGGATTGTGGGAAGCGGTAACCATAATTCCGCAGGTGCAACCAAAGTGGCGTACTGCGTAGGAGAGCTGCGGGGTGGCTCGGTAGCCGTCCAAAAACACGACTTGGAAACCATTGGCGACCATAATCGAGGCGCAGAGTTCCGCGAAATGGCGTGATTTGTGCCGAGTGTCGTAGGCGATCGCGCACGAAAGCGGCTGGGAATGAGCCTGGCTCGCAGCCGGCAAACTCAGGATATAGTCGGCCAAGCCTTGGGCGCTCTCGCCGATGGTCCGATCGTTGATTGCATTCGATCCGATGGAGTACATCCTCCCCCTTCGGCCGCCGGTTCCGAATGGGATGATGGTCCAAAAGGCATCGTCGAGTTTTTTCCAGTCCCCGCGTTGGATATGTGCGACCAATTCCTCGCGGTATTCGCTGTAGCGGGGCTGAATGAGCCAATCGGCGATATTTTGGGCCGCCGTCTCAGTGATTTTTCCTTGGGTCTTGGCAGATTCGACCGCCGTTAAAATGGGATCCATAAACGTATCCTTAGAAGTTTGGCTTATCGCATCCAGAGGGGTTTTGGGTCGAAAATGTCTCCGAAAACCTGAAAAACGTCAACGGCGGAAAAGCTTACCCATTCGTCAATGCCTATGGAATTGCAGGGTTTAGTTCGGGTTCTAACGGCACAATCTTTTGGACTTTGCCGGTAAGCGGTTTAAATGTGCGAAGCATTGGAACTTTACGCCGACGATTTGACTCATACGTCTTGGTCTGTTTTGTTGACAGCCAAGTCCCTCCAACTAGGATGGGGGTCGCCTGTCGACGGCTACGGGTGCGCCTTGTTACTTTTTGGTGGTAGACAATGGTGCGTCGAGGGCGTGCTGAAATTCCTTATCGTTCCTCAATTGGGGATCCCCATGGTGAAGTCAAACAAGCCATCTAGTCAGAAGAGTTCATTGAGAAAACGATCTTCGAAGCGACCTGCCAAGAGGTCGCGTTTGGTAGAGCGACTAGAGAATCGCGAGCTCATGGTCGGTGATTTTGCTCCATGGGTTGAGAGCCAGTTGGCCACGATGTATTTCAGAGGCGAGCAAGCTTACACGCGTGCGGGAAATCAGATTGCAAACGCGGGTTCAGGCGGCTCGGGAAGTTCCGGCAGCACTGGGTCGGGTGAATCGAACAACCCGTTGGCGGTCAGTGAAGTCGAGCCGAACAACTTCATTGCTAAAGCCCAGTTGTTGCCTTTGTCCTCGTCTCAACCCGTCAATGTGTCTGGATCTTTCGCGTCGTTGATCGACGAAGACTATTACGCATTGGATCTGAAGAAAGGTGACATTTTGGATTCTCGGTTGGTGGCGGCCACCGGATCCCGTCCAACCTTGGCTTTGTACGACAGCAACACTCAAGAGTTGTTGTTCGCTCAAGGTCGTTTTCTTAACGGGACGGCTTATCCGCCTTCTTCGCCGCTTTACAAAGATGGAACCACAACCCTGCCCTACGTGATCAGTACGACGGGTCGGTACTACCTTCGAGTTGCAGATGGCATCGGTGCCTACTCGTTGAACCTACGCGTCCAACGATCGACCTTTGAGCGAGAGCCGATCGGTACTCAACAAATTTTGTACGTTGATTTCGACGGGGCATTGACGCGTGCTGAAACGCTAAACCTAACCGCTCTGGGGGTTCCAGCCGGGACTTTGCGCATTCCCCCAATGTCTCGCTACATGCCGCAATTGGGTCTGACGACTGCGGATACTCCAGCACTAGCACGCAACGTGATGAATCGCGTTGAGCAAAAGATGCGAACGTCGCTGGCTGCTCGATCGAACAATGGTTTTTATGGTGCCTCGGGCGTTCCTGGCGAGTTCAATCTCAAGCTCGTTTCAAGCTTTGACTCTCCC
>JBJTAQ010000888.1:0-3910 GCA_046090945.1 Pirellula sp. | reverse complement strand
GCTTTTTTAAGGTTTTTCATCACAATTCGCCCAGTTTGTGTAAGAGGAAGGGAAATTCGAACCGTATCGAGCATGGAATTCGCCCGATGTCGCCAAAGTTTAGGAGCGGACAAAGTAGAAATAGTTCCCTCGATTTTGCCTTGAACTCGTCAAATCGAAGCCGAGAGCTTTCTGAGGCGACGAGTTGCTAGGTCGGCATAGAACGCATCTTGATCCTTGCCCTTCTCGATGATTTGTCTGAGCCAATGCTCTGTGTTGACGAAATCCTTGTTCGTCCAATACAGTTGAGCAATCTGGAATCGAATAGGTTGAAGTGAAGGGGCATCGGGAAACGATTTCTCAAATGCCGCAAATGCTTCGAGTACCTCCGGCATGTATTGACTGTATTCCCCCATCGCGCCATAAGCCATTCCGAAATCGTTTGGGTTTTTCCATCCGATGAGCGTCCTGAGTTTGCGTTCGTAGGCAGATCGAGCGGCCGCCGTTCCAGGGAACTCCTCGATGGATTTGTCGTACCAATAGACGGCAGCCTCGATATTATTGATGTAGGACGTGTCCAGTACGTACTGCCCGGCCTGACCATTTGTCCAATAGTCGCCATTTTTGAGATAGATCGACGCTCTCGCGTCGTCGATGTACTCCGTCAAATCACCCGTCGCTGTCTGGCATAGCTCATCGAGTCGATCAACAACGATCTTGCCCTCGTGGCTGTCGGGAAATTCCTCCGAGAGCATTTTCCAAATTCTGTAAGCACTCCTGAGATTGTTTTGCTCGAAACCGATCACCCCCAAGAGATACATGGCCGCAGATTTTTCGAGGGGATGTATGTTTTTTTGTGTTAGAAATTCGACAAGTGCAAGCTGTGACTCTACCAGCAATCGGCACTCGTAGAGCCAAATGCCGCGCTGTAAACTCGGGGAGAATTCTTTCCAGTTCTGGAGGTAATCAACGGTAATCGTTTCGCTTAATATCGTTGCCCTGGGTACTTTTTCTCTGCTTCTAACCGTCGAAGAGATCAAATCACAAGCCATTCGATTGGCGTCCGCATTGGAATGCCTTTCCGATTCAAGCTTGGGTATCGTTATCTTGTTGTGGCAGTATTTGCATTCCGCAGTACGGCCCGAAGCCCCCTCAGGAGCTTTTAGCGATCGACTACAAACAGGACAATCGAATGTGAAAGTCATGATGCTCCCCGATTTTCGAGAAAAGAAATCGTAAGTTGTCGTTTGCAAGCCCCCGGGATTGGTTCAAACTTCGAACCCAGCAGTTTAACAGAATCGCGGGTTCAATGGGCTTTATTCTCGCCTCGAGGACTTTTAATGGTCTTTATAATCCCAAAAGGGGGGGAGGATAAACCCGCGATATTTCCGCCGGATCCTTGCACCAAGCCCCTCTTTTACGAATAATTGATGATGTTTCTGGACGTCTTGCTTCGAACCGATCTTTGACCTACAGTGGCTTGATCTATGGTCCTTAATTTCCTCTAAATCGACTTCGCTGTTCCAAATCCCCCCCCACGAGTTAGCTTTTGGCCGCTCTAAGCGATTTTTCAAGACGATACGCCCTGCCCCCCTCCGATGGAGCTTCGGCTTGGTGCCGAATGACTGGTCAGGGACTGGCCTTGATAGCCAAGCTCGTCAGCGGTTTTTCCGTCCGCTGGATTGGGACTGAGCCCGATACGTGCCAGCGAGTTTATTTTGCTAATCACACCAGCCACCTCGATGCAGTGGTCCTGTGGGCTGCTCTACCCGGAAGCCTTCGGCAACTGACTCGGCCGGTGGCGGCCCAAGACTACTGGGGACAGACCCCGATGCGGCGGTTCTTGGCCAAATCTTTCAACGCCATCCTGATCGACCGAAAGCAGATCAAAGTCCACCAAAGCCCAGTCGAACTGATGCTTCGAGAGATCGGAAATACCTACTCTCTGATTGTCTTCCCGGAAGGTAGCCGGGCCGTCGACGGTGAAATGGGTGAGTTCAAAAGCGGTCTTTACTACCTTGCAAAAAAGAGACCTGATCTGGAGCTCGTCCCTGTTTACATGGACAACATGAACCGTATCCTGCCTCGCGGTGAGTTCGTACCAGTCCCGTTGCTCAGTTCGATCTCCATCGGGGCGCCGATCTTTTTGGAGCCCAAAGAGGGCAAACAAGATTTCCTCAATCGGGCGATGCGAAGTGTCAAGGCTCTGAAAGAACGCTAAACTGATCGTTCTGTCTCCAACGAGCTAACCTTTGTTTTGCATCTCTTTAAAAGTATTCTTGCGCTGATGAAGAACGCGACTCGTGCGAAGCCGGCTAGTCAATCGATTTCCCATGGTCCCTCTTGGCTGATGTGGGTGCTGGCCGGTTTGTGCATCGGAGGTGGAATCGGTGCCTTGAGCTTTCTGGGTCCCAATACCGATCCACCCGAAAAAGCCAAACTTGCACAGAAGCCCGCCTCGAAGAGCACAGAACGCACAGATACAACGCGCACAGATCCCGAGCAGTCCACTGGTTCCTCGGAAACGCTTCCTGCTGGATTCGAGCAGACGACGGTCAATCAGGAAAAGCCCAGCGGTGAAAAGCCGGTCGGAATGGTCTGGATTCCTGGTGGCGAATTTTCGATGGGAAGCGACTATCGAAGCGAATCTCTCTGCGGGTTGCCCGGTGTCACCAACGATGCGGTTCCCATCCATCGCGTCTACGTCGGGGGATTTTGGATGGATGAAACCGAGGTCACCAACGCCCAGTTTCGCAAGTTTGTCGAAGCGACTGGATACGTCACAGTGGCTGAGATAAAACCGACCAAGGAGGAGTTTCCGACGGCTCCCGAAGAGAACCTTATTGCCGGTTCCACCGTTTTCAAACCGACACCCGGCCCGGTTGAATTCGATAACTACCTGCAGTGGTGGAGTTATGTCCCAGGGGCCGATTGGCGGCATCCGGCCGGACCCGATAGCAGCATCGAAGGCAAAGACGATTACCCCGTGACCCACGTGGCTTACGAGGACGCTGAAGCCTACGCAAAATGGGCTGGAAAAAGACTACCGACCGAAGCCGAGTGGGAGTTCGCTGCTCGCGGAGGCAAGGCCGGGGAACTCTATGCATGGGGTAGTCAAATCAAGATCGACGACAAGTATCAGGCGAATATCTATCAAGGACGCTTTCCGGTCGAAGGTGGAGATAGCGGCCTAGATGGATTTGCTGGGATCGCTCCAACCCGACAGTATGCCGCAAACCCTTACGGACTTTACGACATGGGAGGGAATGTCTGGGAATGGTGCAGCGATTGGTATCGGCACGATTACTACGCACGGCTCCGTGCATCGGGCAACGTGACACGCAATCCCCAAGGTCCCGAGGATAGTTATGATCCTATGGAGCCCGATCAGAAAAAGCGTGTGCACCGCGGTGGATCTTTCTTGTGCAGCGATCGATACTGCACCCGCTACATGGTCGGCACCCGCGGCAAGGGCGAAGTTCGAACGGCAAGCAACCACCTTGGTTTCCGCTGCGTCAAGAATTGATCAGTCGGATCAGGCTATCGGCGAAACCGTGATGGTCACGGTTGCCTCGTTGGATAGTTCGCCAGCAAAATCGCGGATCTTGTAGGTAAAGCTATCGGAGGTCGCACTGGATCCGTCGTGGGTGTACCGGACCGATCCATTTCCGAGGCTCGTCACGGTCCCGTTGGACGGTTGTGTGATAATCACTACGGATCCGAGATTTAAACCTCCATCCGGATCGCTGTCATTACCGGCGACGTCGATTACGATTTGGCCACCGGGTGCCGCGACAACGGCACTGTCGGCAACAGCGATCGGCGGTTGATTGACCAAGGTGATTGACAACGATACGGTTGCGAAATTCGACAACTGCCCTGAGTTGTCGCGGATGCGATACGTGAAGCTGTCCGAGGTTGCTTGGGACCC
>JBJTAQ010000887.1:0-1206 GCA_046090945.1 Pirellula sp. | reverse complement strand
GCTCCTTCTAACCTCGGTCTGGACTCAATCCTGAAAAGATCAACCACACAACTAGATCAGCTCAATTTCCTCGACTTCGAAATTCCGCTCCTGGTCAGAAGTGACGAGGTAGTGCCTAAAGTCGATTTTGGTAATGAAGCGGCTCGGTGCCGAAAGTTGGTTCCGCAGCGAAGTGCAGGCATCGTTGAATTCCTTTGATGCTGCTTCGAAGCGAGCCATCGCTCGCAGGTAGCGTCCGACTGCCAGAGTAGTGTCCACGCGGTTTTCGATATCGCTCTCGTTGCTTGACATAGCTTCCAGTTCAACCTTTTGAATGAATGACTTGTTGATGGCTTACTAAAACGGAATCTCATCGGGGTCGAACTCCAGCTGTTCACTGACTGGAATCCCTTCGGGCATCGGTCCAAGCTCGTAGTCGATGATGCGTTCGTACGGATCACCCGCTACAGAGCGCACCTTGATGGCAACGGTCGGGGCGAGGCCACCTCCCTCGATGATTTCAATGGCTCTCTCGACGCTATCTGGAACTGGGTCGGGGGAACGTCTGCGCCACCAAGCGACAGCCTTCTGGCGGGCATAACCCTCGTGTTCGAAGCAGATCCATTCCGACTTGTATTCATGCCAGCCAACTCGGTAGTCGACGCGGAGTGTGCGAGGAGCGTCGTCGCTGGCACCCCGCTTGATGTGGATGCTGTAGTGAACGTCTTCGACTTGAAATTTGGTTGTGGTGACTTGGCCAGAGAGAATGCCAGCTTCACTGGCTTTTGGATCGTGCTGCTGACGATCGGGTGGAGGGAATACGTATCCGCATTGCGGACAGGTAGCAAAGCCTGCAGCAATAACTGCCTGACAGCTCGGGCATTCCTTCGCCGGTGCTTTGCCATCCCCACGGTCCGTCGTGGTGACCTTGATGTCATCCACTGGACCATGTCGCAGCACATTGCCACCGAAGTCGAGAACTAGGCAATTCTCTTTGCTTGGATGAAGGCGGAAACCGCGACCAACCATCTGGTAGTAGAGCCCCGGCGACATTGTCGGCCTGACGAGCGCGACGCAGTCGATGTGGGGCGCATCGAAACCGGTGGTCAGAACGTTGACGTTGCAGAGATACTTCAGCTCACCAGCTTTGAACCGGGCTAACGTAGCGTCCCGCTCTGGGATCGGTGTCTCGCCACACACGAAACCACACTCGACGCCATGTTCCTC
>JBJTAQ010000886.1:0-4097 GCA_046090945.1 Pirellula sp. | reverse complement strand
ATGAGAAGACTGACTACGATCGAGGGCAAGGAAGACGCGGAAGCAGTCGGCGACGATATTCGAACTCTAGGGATGTCCACGCATGGGGAACCTGCGTACAGTCCCTCTGAAGGTAGCAGCAACGCATAACGCCTGATCCCGATCAATCGCTCGACGAGTCTGCCAAGAGAAGCCAAGGCCAGCATATTCATCAGCAGGTGAATTGGATCACCGTGCAGAAATGCAGGTGTGATCACACGCCAGAGTTGGCCACGTTTGAGTGACGCCGCAGGGTCCTTGGTCTTGGCATACAAACTTTTATCCACGAATTGCAATCGACTCATGATCGATTGTCCGAGACGATTTTCAGGGGCGGGTTTTGAGAAGTTTGAAAGAGGTCCGAACACGCAGCACAAGATCACCAGCGTGAGGGTCAGCGGCGGCAAGCGACCACTGAACATCGACGCTCGGTTGTTATCCAATCTGGGGGTTTGAATATTCCGTTGTCGAAGGCGAGCCTCCTCGCGTTGCTCTTTGAGAATCTGGTTAGCTTGGCGGAGCGCTGCTGCGTACTTGGGGTCCCGAGGGTTGGATTCAAAGGTTTCCAGTTCCTCTTTGGCTTGGGCGATTCGGTCTTCGTTTTTGATCCAGACTTCCCATACATCGGGTCGCTGGCTTGGTTGCATGCTACCTTCAGAGGGACTGGACGCAGGTTCCACATGAGTGGAAATCCCTAGAGTTAGAAGATAGGCGACGAAGGCTTCCGCGTCGGACTTGCCCTCGATCGTAGTAAGGCTTCTCATGAAGGGATTCTTTAGTTTTTCAATAGTGAATGTTTCGTGCTCGGCGGTGACGCATCCAGGTTTCCCGCACCCGCGAAGGAGGCGATTTTACAGGATCGAGTCTTTTTTCAGTAGAGGTTCGCCCGGGGAGGTTGGCTAAGGGTACTCAGGTGGATTGTACGGTTGGAAGCCATGGTCCGAGGTTGATTTCACAAAAATCCGGATATTCATTATTCCAAGCGAAAAGATGGCTTGCTACACTCGATGTTTCCCGAGAGAAGGTTGCCCATCAAGCCCCCCTGCCAATTAGTCATCATGCGATTGCTATTAGCTTTCCGCGCATTTTTTGGAACGCTCCTGAATCGACACGTTGCCGAGAGTGTCCGAGAGGTTCTCAAATTGGAATCTCAGGCCAACAAGAAGTATTCATCTGGCCGTTCGAAGCGAGTCGGAAAGAAGTCGACGCTGACGATCCCGGCCACTCCGGGATTAGGCAAAGGTTATTACAGTAGCAGCAGGGGTGATCCTGATGAAAATCCTTCGGACAATACGCCGACGAGTTCAGGTCGTTCGGGCCGTCGAAGTGAAGCGATCACACTTTTGGCTTTTTTGCAACGAAGAGCAGGGTTGGTCGACTTGATCTATGAGGATCTCGAGGGTCTCAGCGATGAGCAAATCGGCAATCTTGCTCGCAATGTTCTCAACGAGACACACAAGTGCCTTGAAGAGTGTTTACAAGTGACGACGATCGTTGAGCAGTTCGAAGGTGATTTGATCGAGATTCCCGATGCTGCTTCTCCGAATCGCTGGAGTATCGAAGGTGATATTTCGAGCGAGACCGGGCGAGTGATCCATCCGGGATGGATTGCCAACAGCTTGGACTTGCCAGGTTGGAGGGGTTCGCGTGAAAATGCGTTGGTCATCGCACCGGTGAGGGTCGACGCGACGGTACCGATTCGACTCAAAGACAGTGCCTCGCAGACCTGACCCAAACCTGGATTCTATTGTGCGAGTCGAGGCTTATTCCCGACTCCATTTTGGGCTTTTGGAGATTCACCCCAAGGCACCTTGCTGTTTTGGTGGAATCGGTTTGATGATCGATAAGCCTTCGGTTCGTCTATCGATATCCGGTGTTTCGATTGGTCCGGATCAAGAAGCATACGGCCATGAGTTTGATCCATGTGCTGATTGGAACGACCTCTATTGGAAAGAGCGTTTCTTAAAAGTTCATCTGGGCTTTCGATCGCGCACCCATTGCTCCGATCTCTATCGAGTTCGGCTTGAACATGCCCCATCACCTCACGTAGGACTTGGCTCGGGTACTCAGTTCGCTTGTGCTGCCTCGGCGATTCTCAATGCAGCATCGAATGAAAGGTTCAATGCACCATCACGGGTTTCGAGCCAACGACTCGATCAGGCGTTGACGATCGATAGTGGACGAGGATTGCGTTCACACGTCGGCTTGTATGGTTTTCTCTATGGTCAGATGCTTATCGATCGCGGGGAGGCTCTCGATGCATCGGCTCGAGGAGAGCCTCGGACGATTGTGCAGGGTTTCCCCGAGAGTTGGCCCATTGTTTTGATTCATGAAGAGATCTATCGAGGGGATTCGGGTGCCAGCGAACAAGCGATCTTCGATGCTTGTTCCAAGCGAGAGAATCCCAACCGCGAACGCATGCTCGAACTGATTTCGGAGCAGATTGTTCCTGCCTTGGATTCGGAGGATTTACCTGCGTTTGCCGAAGCGATAGGAAGGTACGGCGAATTGGCAGGGGGTATCTTTTCAAGAGCCGTGGGGGATGCTTACCGAACCCCCAGGATTCGTTATTGGGTCGATCGACTAAGGGCTTTGGGGTTTGAAGGCGTTGGGCAATCGAGTTGGGGGCCTGTGGTCTTTGTGATGGTCCAAGACGACCAGCAAGCACAATGGTTGCTCGATAGGATTCGCCCCGATTTGCTTGCTGGGGGGTGGGCTAAAGCCGCCAAGGTTGCCGGACCGGCCAGCGTCACATCGATCCGTTGAGTGTTCGATGGAATACAGGGTCGCAGGTTTAATCGCAGAATTAATCGTCATGGGACTGCGGTTGGATTTCGCTCCGCATGTCAAACTGCCGAACCTCTTTACCGAACAAAGCAACGCCTACGACGATGCACAGCGTAGCGACGCCACCTAGAAAGACGCTTGGAACCAACCCGAGCCAATGGGCCGCAAGGCCGCTTTCGAGTTCTCCGAGTTCATTCGAGGCACCGATAAAGACCGAGTTGACTGCAGCGATGCGGCCTCGCATCGATTCAGGCGAGTAGAGCCTCAAGATCGATTTGCGTATCACCACGCTCAATCCATCTAGGACCCCGCTGAAAAACAGCGCAACGACCGAGAGTACGAGATTTCTCGACAAGGCAAATACGATCATGCACAATCCAAACCCGAAGACGCTTGAAAGAAGGATTTTACCGGCGTTGGCTCGAGGCGGAAACCGAATGCACAGCACCGCGCAGATCAATGCCCCAAGCATCGGTGCTGCGTTGAGGATCCCTAGGCCGATAGGTCCTGTATGCAAGATCTGATCGGCGTAGAGCGGGAGCATCGCGATCGCGCCTCCGAAAAGAACAGCGAACAAGTCCAAGGCCATTGCGTTCCACAAAATGCGACGCTGCATCACGTATCGCCACCCGGCCGTGATCGATTGTCCAAACGGTTCCTTGGGACCTTGATCGATCCTCGGTTTAGGAGCGATCCAACTGACAAGTGCGATCGAGAAACTCGAGCACAGGATCGCCAGGATAAACGGAGCGAGGCTACCTACGTACTGAATCAAACCTCCGGCTAATAGCGGCGCGATGACGGCGCACGCATGCCAAACGATGGTGGTCCAAGTCGCAGCGCTCAGGGCCGCGATTCTCGGAACAATCTGCGCTTCGAGGCTCGGCATCGTTGGGTCGGCAAAGCCTCGGGCAACCCCTAGAAAGAACATGCAAACGAAGATCACAGCAAGTTTTTGCCAGCCATCGCAGAAGACCGAAGCGGTCATTCCAAGCCCGCAGAGCCACTGAAGTCCATACGAGTACCTCAAGAGATTTCGTCGGTCTAGGAAATCGGCAAGATGCCCCCCGAGCAATGCCAAACTCAGTGCAGGGATCGCTTGGACCAATCCCAATAACCCCAAATACAAAGGCTCATCGGGATACGTTTTGGCGATCGCGTAAGGAGCCCAGAAAAACAATATTCGGGTGCAGATCGTCGCCAAACCGTGTGCACCAAGCAGCCATCGAAACTCAGGGTAATCGGTCGCTTGGCTCATCGATTGCTCACCATGCGCTCATGATGTTGAAAAC
>JBJTAQ010000885.1:0-2652 GCA_046090945.1 Pirellula sp. | reverse complement strand
GGACGGCTTGCGCCGTTCCGCTTGGAATGACACCGGACGGCTTGCGCCGTTCCGCTTGGAATGACACCGGACGGCTTGCGCCGTTCCGCTTGGAATGACACCGGACGGCTTGCGCCGTTCCGCTTGAATTGTCTCCTAGTGGCTCGACGACTTGCGACGATGCAACGAAAAAACCCAAGGAATCCCTTGGGTTTGTCTCGATCTGTCGGCTTTTGGCCGAACCTAGCTTAATTCAAAAAGTGGGCGATATTGGACTCGAACCAACGACCTCAACGATGTCAACGTTGCGCTCTAACCAACTGAGCTAACCGCCCGAAAGATGATCTTCACAAGGATTGTGGATCATGGGACGGGATTGTCAAGCCCAAGCCATTTCGCTACGCTCGGACTTGGTTGCCCAAACGGCCTGGTAGGTGTATGCTTTCGGGTCTGTTTGCTTGCCCATTTGAATCATATTTCCCAGTGTTTTCGCAATTTCCTCAATGTCCAACCCTCATCGTGTCGTTATCACCGGCCTTGGTGTCGTTTCCCCTATAGGACGTGAACTCGGACCTTTTTGGGAAAACCTTGCGAACCAAAAATCGGGCATCGGACCGCTGACAAGTCTCCCGCTCGAGACCCTTCCTTGCAAATTTGGTGGCCAAGCCTCTTGCTTTACTGGCGAGATCGGCGAGTTCGGGCCTTTGGATAAGAATCTCCAGCGGGCTATCAAGAAAAACCAAAAGGTCATGTGCCGCGAGATCGAAATGGGCGTGGCAGCTTGCCAGTTGGCCCTCTACCACTCGGGTCTTGCAAGCCCCGAACTTCGCGATCCGGATCGCTTTGGCATCGTCTTTGGTAGCGATTACATCATCACGCGACCCGAAGAGTACGCCGATGGCATTGGGGCTTGCCGCGACGCGTCGAGCCAATTCCAAATGCCTAGCTGGCCTCAGACCGGTCGGCCCCAAGTCAACCCGTTGTGGTTGCTGAAGTACTTGCCCAACATGCCCGCTAGCCATGTTGCAATCTACAACGACTTGCGAGGCCCGAGCAACTCGGTAACGATCCGAGAAGCGTCCAGTGCTGCATCGATCGTCGAAGCTGTCTCGGCGATCCGACGCGGCGCGGCCGATGTAATGATCGCCGGCGCAACCGGTTCTCGCATGGAGCCTCTCAGAGCCTTGAACTTCATGTCCACCGAACCGATGGCTAGCCATCGCGAGAACCCAGCCGAGATGGCTCGCCCTTACGACATCGATCGGGATGGGAACCTGGTTGGCGAAGGGGCCGGCGCACTGGTCTTGGAATCGATGGAGCGAGCCAGCGCCCGGGGCGCGAAAATCTGGGGTGAAATCATCGGCGGGGCAAGCTCGGCTGTCGGCGATATTACCGGTCAAAACGCCGGCAGGGATCACATCCGAACGGCGATTAAAAACGTCACGCGATCGCTGCTGGACCAAGCTGCCCGGTCAGGAGTGGATCTATCCCCTGGCCGATGGCATTTGCACGGATGCGGTAAGAGCGACGTGCAGGGCGATGCGAGCGAAGCCTCCGGGATCCGTGATGCACTTGGGAATCTCGATGTGCCTGTGACTGCCGCCAAGAGTTACTTTGGAAACCTAGGCGCAGGATCCGGTGCGGTCGAGATCATCGCCAGCTTGTTGGCTCTGGAGCATCAGCAGTTGTTCCCGGTGCTTAATACCAAGTCGGTAGATCCGCGTTGTCCGATCCGAGTTGCCAAAAGCTCGGACTCACCAGGCCAAGCCTTTGCCCATGTCGCTTATTCGACCCAGGGTCAAGCCTGCGGCGTGTTTGTCCGTTCCGTGTAGAACCGACCCGTGAGAAGATGATCACCTTCCGCAACATCACGATCGCACAGGCGCTACTTTGGTTGGTTGCACTTCTCCAAAATTGGGTCTATTGGCAACGACTTCCCGAACGCGTGGCCACGCATTTTGATGCATCGGGCAAGGCGGATGGCTGGATGAGTCGCGATGGAGCCACGTTGATGATGGTCGGGATGCAGACGGTCATGCCATTGCTCTTTGTCGGGATCGCTTATTGGATCTATTTCATTCCATCCCACATGATCAATATTCCACACCGAGAGTTTTGGTTGCATCAGGAGCGTCGGGAGGAGACGATTTCCTTTGTGGCCAGAAGCACGGCGTTCTTCTCGCTGGGGCTATCTCTATTCTTCATGGGAATGAACTATTTGACGTACCGAGCGAATCTCAGTGGAGGAGATCTAAACCCTGTGGCTTTTTGGGTCCTACTCGGTAGTTTCCTGACGTTCACTGCAATGTGGGTTACTTGGTTGTTGGTCCGATTTCGTGTGCCTGGCCGGTAAGTTTGGTAGGCCGGATTCCTATATCAATCACTGCATTTCTATCGAGATGTTGCCGAAGACCGTCTGCGCCGCGCATGTTCGGTAAATCAAGGGCGATTGTTTCCGAGGGATGCCAAGTGCTCGGATCGCAGATGTATAATTGGAGAAGGCGGGTATTTTCACACGTTGTATCGTCCGTTTGCCTCTGGACCACTCAGCCGAGCATCGAAACCATGAATCCTCAGAGCGATAAAAATTTTCTCTTTGCCTTACTCGCCTATCAAAACGACTACATCACTACCGAGCAGTTTTTCGAAGCGGCATCCGCATGGAACAAGGAT
>JBJTAQ010000884.1:0-4097 GCA_046090945.1 Pirellula sp. | reverse complement strand
AAGACAGCGATCTGTACGTGGCACTGCGACTCAAGGGGGTTACTCGGTTCCGATACCTCGCGGAGCAAACGGTCTTTGCTCTAGGATCGGTGACGCTTGAATTCAAAGCTTTTGAAGGTGAACTTGGTTGGAAAGACAACGCAGAGAACGGATCCACAGAATCGACCGAGACATTCGCTGTTGAGGGTTCGACGGTTCGTCTGGTTTCGCCACAGGAAGGTGGTCGAGTCAACATCGGTGACCTGACAGGTCGTGGTTTTATCGATGTTACTTGGACAGTCGATGTCGCTGGATATCAACTCGACCCTGCTTCAGTAACGGACTTGACCCCCGAGATCAAGCTCAGTGGTCCGGGTCTTGGCTCGATCGTGCTGGATGTGACTCAGATCCCCGTCCGTTTGGACGATCCGAGCCTCAACGATACTTCCTATTCGTATCGGTTCTGGACTCGCGGTAAGTTTGGTGCCGGGAATGTCGATGTGGAGTTCATTGATGGCAGTTGGTCGCTGATCGCTGATTCGCACCCAGTCCCTTCTTCGACCGTCGTAACGCTCAACAGCAGTCAATGGCTGACGGTTGTATTTGATAATACTCCGGAAGGATTTGAAATCGATGCAAGTTCGGTCGTCGATGCCGCCGCTGAGTTCACGTTTACCTACAGCGGTAGCGGCACGTTCAGCTTGGTTCCCGATGTAACGCCAGTTCAGGTTAACCAGAACTCGTTCAGGTACCGGATCGCCGGCACATTCAAATCTGATGGAACCGAAACGGTGAGTTTAGCTTATGTTCCAAAGTCCTGGTCGTTCGCAAGCACCGCTGTCGCTGTCGCAGGTAAGCAGACCGTAGATGCATCAGCACTGGCTTTGGCGAGCCGTAGTTATCTCGATCTCGGATTCCAAGGTTCAGTCAACACCACCGGTGGCGGAAGGTACAGCATCAACGAAAACAATCTGCCCGCTACCAACAAGATCGAGCTGACCGGGGTGGGTGTTACCGGGAATCCGATAACCAGTGATACACCCACGATCCTCGGCGGGGGAATTTACCGGTACTACCTCGATGCCACCAAGTTTGCGTTAAGCGGTTCTGGCTCTGTATCCGTTGTCGTTGAAGCCGATTCGCTGTTAGATTCCAACGGGACCAGGAATCGACGTTCATCGATGGCGTTTTCGGTTGTCGGTACCACCGGCTCGATCACCGGACCATCCAACAGTCAGCAGGTCGGTCTTGTTTCCCAAAATGAGCGTGGCTTCCTCGACGTCACCTTTGGCTTCCTAGAAGGTCAAACTCCTGATCTGAATTCGATCTACGATCTTGCCCCTGAGTTCGTTATCAACCCTGGTGCAGGATACAATATCCGTCTTGATGGTTCCCAATCACCCGTTCTGATTTCTCAATCTGGAAATGAATTCAAGTTCCGCTACTTCACTCGCGGTAGTTATACAAGCGGATCGGTCACCATAACTCGAATCGCAAATACGATCACCTTCACAGATGGTACCACATCCTCGGCCGCCGATACTCTGACGGTGAGCGCTCCGACGACAGCAAATATCGGATACATCGATATCGCGTATACCCCCACAACCGATTGGGTACTCGACGCCGATACAATCACGGACTCGGACGCTGAGTTTGAATTTGCCGGGGTTGGTCTCGGAAATGTCCAACTCTCGACAACTCACTCACCAATACGGCTCACCGCAAGCAACACCTTCCGTTATTTCCTCACCGGGGATTTTGTGGCTGGGGAGATAAGTGTTTCTTTCCTCGCGAATCGTTTCTTCTCGGTTGCCCAAGATACACCCGGTCAAGTGGATTCGCAGGACGCAATCGGAAACCTTTCGAGTGATGCCACTGGCCTCGTCGATCGATTCACCCTTGCAACGTTGGAAGCGACGCTCAGCGAGGCGCTGACTTCAAGTCCCCAGGATGTCGATTCGCTCAACAAACGCGGTTTCTTTGATGTCGTACTACCTCTAAATGGGTATCCCAAGATTGACATATCGAGCGTCACGGACCTTGATCCAGAATTCGAGGTGACCCTTGGAGCCGGACATAAGTTCAGCTTGGATGCCACCCAGGCACCGGCATTCTTAGGGGTTGTTGCCACCGGATACAAGTTCCGATATTGGTACAGCGGCAGTTTTGATGCACAACACGTCTCGTTAGAACTTAAGAACTCCACATACATTTATCTCGATGCTCAGGACACGCCGGTTCCGAATTCTGGAGTGGTTTTGAGTGCCGAGCAGAAGCCGAACTTCAGTGCTTCTGCAACCTGGATTGACGTTCGATTTACATCCCTCAATGGGGTGGCACTCGATGCGAATTCGATTCTTGACTTGGCTCCCGAATTCGCGCTGTCGGGTACCGGAGTTGGCAGTGCCGAATTGCTACAGATTGAACCCGTGCAGCTTTCGAGCAGTTCCGATCAGCGGGACAACGATGCCGATGGACAGGTTGACGAGCCCGACGAAAACGTCTTCCGTTTCTTCGTCAAACGAGGTTTTGTTCCAGGTTCGGTGACCGTGATGCTATCCGGTACTGCTTGGACGGATATCGAATTGAATCCCGGCAGCGAATCGAACCAGGGCTTCCAGGTCGTTGCAACGGTTAAAGACTCCGGAGAATCGGAGCAAAGCGATGGACGGGTCTTCTACATGGAGATTTCCGGTGGTGTCAAACTCGAGTCGTTTGGAATCCTCGATGAACCACTCCTTGAGATTCGAGGTGGTGTCGTACTCGAGGTTGGTGATTTGAAATCCAGCGACGGGACCGTCACCAAACGATTCAGCCTGGACGCAAACGGTACGATCAAGATCGCTAAGCTAGGTAATATCGGGTCGGCTGCAGCTAGGTTTGTATTCCAGTTGAAGAAGCAAGCTGGCGAGTCGGGGTTAGGCAAACCGGAGTTCTGGGGTGTCGCTAAGGTCCA
Organism: Pirellula sp.; assembly: GCA_046090945.1. GTDB lineage: Bacteria > Planctomycetota > Planctomycetia > Pirellulales > Pirellulaceae > JBKCUI01. The sequence continues at coordinate 1,159 of JBJTAQ010000884.1, read as the reverse complement.
AGTGAATTTGGACTTCCTCAAAAATGCGGGCATCTTCGCCGACGGAATGGCGATGCTGGTGATAAATACGACGACGACGGAAAAGACCGAGACGATCGCTCTGGAAGGGATCCCTGGGGATTCGCTTGCCAAGGACCTGTCGCTGAGCACCGGCGAACTCTCTGGAAGCATCCTCGGCGAGGTTCCACTACCGACGGCTTGGGATCTGTCATCGATCGATAGTGACAAGAAGAAGGAAGGATTACAACCGCTCGTTCCAGAAGGTGGATCGGCCATCGTTCGCACGATTATCCTTGGGCAACAATGGAAGATTGTTACCAAGAAGAGCGATGGAAAACTTGGGCCATCCTACTTTATTACAAAGGATACCAAGACCGGAAGCATATCGATCCTCAGCGAGTACCAGACCTTTGTCATTGAGCCTGAGTCGTTGACCATAGAGGTTGTTGGTTCGTTGAAGATCAAGAAGAATTTTTCATCCGATCCTGCGGCTGAGGATTTGGTTCGCTTGTTCGGGGGCTTCTATTTGAAGATCACCTCTACCCGAGCCGAGTTGTTCGTCCTTGCAGAAGCGGAAATCCCCGCGATCGGTATGTATGGTAGCGTCAAGGGTCTGGCGATTCTGGACTTGAAGAAGTCGGCCGATGGGAACCGCGGAGTAGCTTTGTACTTTGAGTTGACGTTGTCCGTTGGTGGAAACAGTCCGAACTCGGATGTTGAGTCCCCACTCAAGGGAGTCATCGAGTTTGAGGGTTCCGTCGTGATCAAGATGAACACGACCAAGCGGGATCAGGTCTTCTCGATTCCAAATAGCTTCCTGAAGTATCTACCACCAAATTACCCAACGACTCTGACGGTCTATGCGGGTGCTCCGAGCATTGATGGTACGCAATCCGAGGGCGCAACTCCAGAGTTTTATGTCTTCGTGCGGATCGCAGGAAAACTCAAGCTGATGTCATTCAGTTTTGAGGGACAATTTGCCTTTGTGGTTACCAGTTCCAAGTTTGAGCTTCTAGTCGGCGCGAATCTTTCCCTAGGTCCAATCGGGATGGTTGGGGCTTCGGGATCATTGCGAATCAATTCAGATGGATTGGTCGGCAGAATTCAACTGAAGCTCGAGGGAGGCGAACTCGGCAAGAGCATTGGCTTGACTATTACA